>CAMDRO010000002.1 GCA_945906795.1 Spirosoma fluviale | reverse complement strand
GCTCAACCAACCTACCCTTGCTTTGATCAAAATCTGGGGGATTCAGCGGGAGCTGGTAATTTGCCGTTGCAAATATGGCATAAAACCTGCTTTTTTCAAAATAATAATGGATAATTTGCATTCTCATTAATACCTTTATAAAAAGGATTCTTTATGCGCTTAGCCCATTATATTATTTTGTTTATCATTTCAAGTATTCTAGCCTTAGGATGTTCAAGTTCAGCAGAATCTTGGTTCGAGGAAGCCAAAGCACGCATGAAAAAAGGTGATTTAATTACAGCTAGAGAAGCCGTTGAAAAAGCACTTGAAAAAAATCCAGGTTATTCTGAAGCCTATAATTTACGCGGAGTCATTAATTTTCAAGAAAAAAAAATAGATGAAGCCATTCTTGATTATCAGAAATCGGTCGACTTAAAACCGTCCAATTACTTGGGCCAATTAAACTTAGCGTCGGCTTTCATGGAAAAAAATGCCTGGAAAGATGCCGTAGCTCCTATTGACAAAGCCATTCAATTAGCTCCAGATTCAAGTGCCGGATATGTACAAAGAGGAATCATTCGAGCTGCACTGCATTTAATTGACCTTTCAAAACAAGATTTCACCAACAGCATAAAATTAAATCCCAAAGAAATAAATGCGTATTACAATCGGGGCAACCTGTATTTCCAACAAGATAAATTAGATTCGGCCATTTTAGATTTTGAACAATCTATTTCAATCAATTCGGAATATGGAAAAGCTTATTACGCGTTGGGACTCAGCTATTACAAAAAAAATGATTTCGAAAAATCTTGCTTGGCATTTAATCAAGCAAATAAATTAAATTACCCCGGTGCAAAAGATGCACTAAAAAACCTATGTAAATAAAAATCATGATTGAAAAACTACAAACTTATCTGGGTGCAATCTTTGCCATCGCTTTTTTCTTTTTCGCATATTGGCAATTGAATGATCCAGATCCCATCTTATGGGTACCCATTTATGGCGTTGCCACCTATGTGTCTATTCAGGCATTTCGGCATAAAACTAATTCAGAATTACTCATTGTATTATTTGTCTTATCAGCCACAGCCGGCTTGCAAATATGGTCCGAAATGACTGCATGGGAAGGATTTATTACAGATGGACTTAGTATGAAAACAATGAACCAAGAATTGGCTCGCGAGGCGGTAGGCCTATGGATTGCTTCCTTTTCTCTTGTTATTTATTACCTATTAAATCAAAAAAAATAAGATGTTAGACCTTGGTTTTGTTTCCGCTATTTTACCCAATAAAAATTTAGATGAGGTATTAGCATTTGCCCAAAAAGAACAATTTGCCTGTGTGGAAGTGATGTGCTGGCCCATTGAGAATGCTGATAAAAGAAGGTATGCAGGTGTTTCACATATAGCTGTGGATGCACTTGGCCAACAAGAATTATTGGATTTGAAAAATAAATTAGCCCAACAGCCCATTAAAATTTCGGCGCTTGGCTACTATCCAAACCCAATGGACCCCGATGAAAAGCAGGCTTCATTTTACAGAAACCACATCAAAAAAATCATAAAAGCGGCAGCCGTTTTAGGCATCGGAAATGTGAATACGTTTGTCGGCCGAGATTTCACCAAAAATATCGATTATAACATTTCAAAATTCAAAGAGGTATGGCCGGAGATTATTGACCTAGCCGATAGCCTAAATATTAAAATTGGCATCGAAAATTGTCCCATGTTTTTCTCAGATGACGAATGGCCTGGCGGGAAAAATTTAGCCACAACACCTAAAATATGGGATCAATTATTCAGCATCATCCCATCAAACAATTTTGGACTGAATTATGATCCTTCTCATATGGTCTGGCAAATGATGGATTACCTATACCCCATTTATGCCTACAAAGAAAAATTGCATCATATTCACCTGAAGGATGTTAAAGTATATCATGACAAACTAAACCAAGTAGGTATTTTAGCCAATCCATTAGAATATCATTCCCCTAAAATCCCTGGATTGGGAGATATTCAATGGGGTTCCTTCATCAGTGCCTTAAATGACGTGAGATACCGCGGCCCGATCGTGATCGAAGTGGAAGATAAAGCCTATGAAGGTTCTGACGAGGATATTGTTAAGGCCATTCGATCGGCAAGAAACCACTTAAACCAATTTTTACCCTAAAAAAACGCTCTCAAAAATATTTTTGGGAGCGTTTTAAATTGGTTTATAAATGATTAATTTCCCCTATTTTTTTACAGGTTTTGCAAAGATAGATGCATCTAAAGCTGGATTTAGATCGATGGATGATGTTTCTACCACCATATTTCCGCCACCCATGGGACTTGGCGTTTCAATAGTAAAAGGGAAAAACAATCCGTCGATGGACTTGTAATTTGAATACAAAACTTCCGCCTCAACTTGCTGCCCTTGTACATTCATTTTATTAATCGCCTTAACGATAAAACCCGTGGACGCTGAAACAAATACCTGAGATTCCTCTCCCGATTTTTTCGTGATTTTCAACAAATACACTTCTGCACCATCCAACTTTTCTTTGCTCACCAAATCAATTTTGGCCCCCTCATTTTTGGCAATCAATAAGGATGAACCAATATTCTTCTGCGAAATAGTTGCTTTTACCTGCTCACGAGGTAAATCTTCTGGCTCACCCGTTCCACCCATCATCGCAGGGCGATTCATCCAGCCACCCTCACCATCCACAACGGTAATTATTTTATTTCCCATCACTTCGATTTCAGTCCTGAACGATTTCCCTACCATAATAGATGTTTTACTCACAATGTCCATGCCTTGCACATTGAACTTATTTAACATCACCATCGACTTAACCGAGGCCCATTTTTCAGGACTTCCCATCGCAGACTGATGTTTCGCTATAATTTCATCCGCGGTTTGCGCGAAAATTCCAGCACTCGTCAAAAATAAAATGGCTAAAGCGATACTTCCTTTTATTAATTTCATTTTTTAATTATTTTAAGGGTTTGAGTTAACAAAGGTAAAATTTTTATTTCAACTTAATTTCCATTCATCCTGTAAGATCGCCGATTAAAAAACTATGTCGCCTTGGAAGAAGGAACAGATCGCATCACCACAAACCAACCCACCACCACAAGGGCACCTGCCATAAAAAACGCCGCTCCAGGAAAATAGATTCCTGCACTCGAAGAAGTAAAATAAGCAAACAAATTGGACGACAATAAAGGCCCTAAAATGGTCGTAACGGATTGCAAACTCGTTAATCCACCCTGCAATTCCCCCTGCTCATCCGGACCCACTTGTTGGGTGATCAAACTTTGTAATGCTGGACCCGCAATTCCCCCTAAGCCAAATGGCACCATAAATACGTACATCATCCACGCTTTAGAGGCATAGGAAAAAAGAAAAAATCCGATGGCATACAAAATTAAGCCATAAAATATGGCTTTAACTTCGCCTATTTTGGGTATAATTAATCGATTCAAACCACCCTGAACGATGGCCACAATTAAACCCACAAAAGCTAAAGAATAACCCACTTCCTTTGGACTCCAACCAAAAACTTTCATCGTAAAATAGGACCAGGTGCTGGGATGTGCCTGACCGGCCAACTGCAGACAAAAGAATCCACCGACCAAACCTGCGATCAGTGGGTATTTTGAAATGTTTTTTAAAGACCCCAATGGATTAGCGCGACGCCAATCAAAAGGCCTCCGATTAGCTTTGGACAAAGATTCTGGCAGGACGAAATATCCATACAAGCCATTCACCAAGGTCAAAACGGCTGAAGCATAAAAAGGTACTCGAACCCCATAACTTCCTAAAAACCCACCGACGGCAGGGCCAATAATAAACCCGATACCAAAAGCAGCGCCCACCATTCCAAAATTCTTAGCTCGATCCTCTGCTTTTGAAATATCAGCTATATACGCTTGAGCAGTAGTAAAACTAGCTCCCGTGATACCAGCCAATAATCGGCCTATAAACAACCAAGTGATGTTAGGCGCATTCGCCAAAATTAAATAATCAATGGAAAAGCCAAAAAGAGATGCTAAAATGACAGGACGACGTCCAAACTGATCCGATAAACCACCCAACACAGGGGAGAAAAAAAACTGCATGATGGCATATGAAGCCATAAGCCAACCAGAATATTGAGATGCCGTACTTAAATCACCCCCAGTAAACCCGCGAATTAAGGTAGGTAAAATGGGTATAATTAAGCCGATACCCATCACATCAATCAACAAAGTAATAAAAATAAAACCTATCGCTGGGTTGCGCTTAGAAGCCATCTATTTAAATTTAAAAATTCACTAAAATTGATAGCCAATTTTATCTCTCAAAAAATTTCTACTGATCTCGCCACATTGCAAAGGAGTTCTGGCCTTATCAGGGACAGCATCTAATTCCACAATGGCCCAACCCTTAAATTTAATTTGATCTATATTCTTGAAAACAGCTACTAAATCTACCTTTCCTTGGCCCAACTCAACAAACTTATATGATTTGGGATTTGATTCTTGGCCTTTCACTGGAGCCTCCACATCTTTGATATGAAAAGCATGAATCACATCTTTATACTTTAAAACGGCCTCCGCAGGATTCCCACCACCTTGAAAATAATGAGCTACATCCAAAAGCAATTTGGCATAAGCTGGAATCATATTTTTAACTAACGTTTCCACCTCCTCAGGCGTCTCCCCAAATTGGTTCATGTGATTGTGATATGTCGTCTGAATGCCAATTTCTTTTGTGCGTTTGCCAATTTCATTCATCACTTGGGCCAAACGAACTAACTCCGCCTCAGTAGGTAAAACTCCTTTTTTGCGAAGACTGTTGGTCAATTGGATTGATGTTCCACCCAAAGCCTTAACAAATTTTGCATGGTTTACATGTTGGTCTATGGTCGCCATTTCCTTCGCCGGATCGATTTCAACATTGCCACTTGAAAACATGACCAACTTCAATTTGGCGGCATCCAACTTCGCTTTTAACACAGAAGGATCATCTTTATACACCGGAAATGAGTTGGCCCGTAATTGAATTCCCTTAAAGCCTAAAGAGGCAATATCCGTGATGGCCTGCTCGTCGTTTCCAGACCAAGTGATGGCAGAATACCCCATTTGATAGGTTTTATTGGCAGAAAAAGGGAGTAAAGTCGTGAAGGCCAACAAAGAAGATTGTTGAATAAAAGATTGTCGAGTTATCATTAAAATAGGTTTTATGTATAAAAGGAAAAAAGCAAAGCTATTTACTTTGCGGCTAATTTCAAAAAGTCGGCCAATTCAGACAAATTATCTGATCCAATGTAATCCACGCCCAAATCCCACAAGGCTTGATAGGCCATTAATGTATTTGGCGTTCCCCAAAGTCGCAATTTCCTACCAGCTCCATGAACTTTTTCCACATACACCTTAAGTTTCTCTTTCATGGCTGCAGGCATTGGCGATTGCCCACTCCACATCCCAAATTTATAGACAGATTCACTCTCCAAGATCACATAGCTTCCAAGTCCGGCCGGATAAGTTTCCGTAGACCGTCCATCAAACGTGATCCAAGTCGGGAAATTAATGTAATCCTTGATCAGCGGACGATTGCCTGAAATAACAATGCGCAAACCCGATTTGACAAATAAGTCTTTGTGCGGTGCTAAAAATTTAATCAATAAAGGTAAAGTTGAGTCCGCATTCGTTTTAAAATCAATTAAAAACTGATGGAAATTACCTTGCTTTTTCGCCTTTAATACGGCTACTATGGGGTCAATATAAAGAGATTGCAAAGTTCTATCTGCTTTTACATCCGCTAAGTTGTGACTGACTAACAACTCGCCATTGATCGCATACACATCCGCTTCAATAGAACCGTAGCCTAATTTATACGCCTCAAGAAATGGCTTAGCATGTTCATAGTCATTATGAGCATGCGCTTTTTTAAGATTTTCTTGGGCGATTACAGACGCAGAAATCAAACAAAAAGCGATTAAAATAAAATTTTTCATGTATTATCCATTTATAAAATCACCTGATGCAATCCGTTTCAGCGAATCCACTGGCCGGTTGTATAAATACGCATACGAGCTGATTACTTTTCCCATCAAATTTACATCCACTTTATTTCTGACAAATAAACTAGCTGTTAAATCTTCCGCATCAAATTCCTCGTATTCATCTAATACATTCAGTAATTTAATCGTTTTGGATAATAAATATAATTCCCCCACCACTTGGTCTGAAACGTTATCAGAAGCTACAATACCTGGATAATCTGCTATTTGATACATTTGTCCTTGGAATGTTGCCATACCAGTATAATCAGAATTTCGGGCAATTAATCGATGTAGGTCATTGCCACAATCACGTCTCAAAGTGCCATATACAAATAAATACTCCTCCACATCTGGCTCTGGCAATTTAGCCTTCTCTAGCGTTAATACTAAATCATCTTGCTCCACAACCGTACCCTCATTCAACACAACATTCCCAATTAAGCCTTCAAAAGGAGCGGAAACAATGGATTCCATTTTCATAGCCTCAATGATATACAAAGGCGCATTTTTCTTTACCTCATCTCCGGACTTGACTAATATACGACTCAATCGACCTTGCAATGGTGCTCCAATATCCCCCTTCGCCTTCGCCTTCGCATGCTGGGCTTTCTCAATCTTAATATTTCGATCTAAAATCTTAATTCGCCTGGCTTGACCATTCAAATCAAAAGTCACATTCCGCAAGCCCGACTCATCCGCATCTGACATATATAGGAACTTGACAATAATCGTCTTTCCAGGCTCGATCGTAATCATGATCTCCTCATCCTGCTTTAAACCATAGAAAAAAGCGGGAGTCGGCAAGGCAGATAATTCCCCATAAAGTGCATGGTTTTTATAATAGTCCTCGAAAACTTTTGGATACATTTTATAGGACAGGTAATCAAAGAAACCGTCTTCAATATCCGGGAACTTCAAAGAAAATTCTTTGAAATCTTGATCGAAATCAATAGGCGCTAAATGGTCATTAGGCCGACCCTCTAAGGCCACTTCGCCCTTTAAAATAATCTCTTGTAATTGCTTGGGAAATCCTTGATAAGGTTGGCCTAATCCCCCTTTGAAAAAGTCTTTAACCGATTCAGGGAAGGACAAAGTACTTCCCTTCGCATAAACATCCTCCGCCGTCAGTGAGTTAGCGGTCATGAAAATGGCCATATCTCCCACAACTTTTGACGAAGGAGTAACTTTCACGATATCACCAAACAACTTATTGGCCTCCGAATAATTATCTTTTAATAACTCAAATTTATCCCCTACCCCTAAGGCAATAGCCTGACCACGTAAATTAGTATACTGCCCCCCAGGAATTTCATTGTTGTATACCTCAGCTGTTCCCGCTTTCAATTCAGATTCAAAAG
This sequence comes from Spirosoma fluviale, assembly GCA_945906795.1. Taxonomy (GTDB): domain Bacteria; phylum Bacteroidota; class Bacteroidia; order Cytophagales; family Spirosomataceae; genus Aquirufa; species Aquirufa fluvialis_F. Next base: position 104,917 of record CAMDRO010000002.1, on the reverse strand, counting down.
GCGCATACATGGCGCGCACCGCCTCCCAATAATTGGAATACTCATTCAGTAAATTCAAATCCAAATGGCTTTCATTTTTTTGACCTTGCAACATCGCCACGAGAGAATTCAAATTAGGCTGGGAAGTCAAGCCCGACATTGCACCCAATGCCCCATCCACGATATTAACTCCCGCCTCAATCGCCTTCAAATAGGTAGCAGACTGAACTGAGGCCGTATCATGCGTATGTAAATGAATCGGAATGTCGATCGTCTTTTTTAATTCAGTCACCAAAGTAGCCGCCTGAAATGGCCTCAATAAACCAGCCATGTCTTTGATAGCTAGCATGTGTGCGCCTGCGTCTTCCAATTGGCGCGCCATATCCAAATAATAAGACAAATTGTATTTGGGATTCGTATATAAATCACCGGTATAGCAAATCGCCGCTTCAGCGATACCGGGAGTTCTTTCCCTAACCGCTTTGATGGACACTTTCATCGCCTCAATCCAATTCAATGAATCAAATATACGGAAGACATCAATTCCTGCTTCGGAAGACTTCTCAACAAACTTCTCAATGAGATTATCGGGGTAAGCGGAGTAACCCACCGCATTGGAACCCCTAAATAACATTTGAAGCAACATGTTAGGCATTGCCTCTCTAAATTCATGTAAACGCTTCCAAGGAGATTCCTGTAAAAACCGCATGGCCACATCAAAGGTGGCACCTCCCCAAACTTCCATCGAAAACAAAGAAGGAAACGACTTAGCAAAACCATTGGCCACCGCTAACATATCCTGCGTTCTTACTCGGGTCGCTAACAAAGATTGATGCCCATCCCTAAACGTCGTGTCGGTAAAATATATTTGCTTGGAGTCTAGAATATGTTTGGCAAATTTCTCTGGACCCAATTCATCCAATAATTGCTTATTGCCTCTAGGAAATTCCTTCGCTGGATCCACAAAAGGAATCTTAGCTAATCTAAAGGGAGCCGTGGGCTTTACTTTTACATCAGGGTTCCCATTCACAATCACCTCTCCCAAATAACGAAGAGCCTTAGTGGAACGATCCCGAGTCGGTTTAAATTTAAACAATTCAGGATGTGTGTCAATAAATTGTACCGTACACTGACCATCCTGAAAAATCGGATGGGTAATGACATTGCGTAAAAATGGAATATTTGTTTTTACCCCTCTAATTCTAAATTCCGTTAATGCTCTATTTAAACGTTCTGAAGCACCTCTTAGCGTCCGACCTTTGGCACTTACTTTTACCAACATCGAATCGAAATAAGGCGAAATTTTTACTCCTGGATATGAGGATCCTTCGTCCAACCTAATCCCAAAACCAGCGGCATTTCGATAGGCAATAATAGTACCAAAGTCGGGCTTAAAGCCATTTGAAGGATCTTCAGTGGTAATCCGACATTGGATAGCGTAACCACGCAATGGAATATCGGCTTGGCTCAAAATATAAATTCCAGAATCGGACAACTTGTAATTTTGGGCAATTAAAATCTGAGTACGTACAATATCGATGCCTGTTACCTCTTCGGTGATGGTATGCTCTACTTGAATCCGGGGATTCACTTCGATGAAAAAAATATTTTCATCCTTATCGACCAAAAACTCGACCGTTCCAGCATTATAATAATTAACCGCCTTCCCTATCGACAACGCATACGCATATAGTTTTTGCTTTGTTTCTTCTTTTAATCCAAAGGAAGGAGCTATCTCAACCACCTTCTGAAATCTTCTTTGAACTGAACAATCGCGCTCATATAAATGGACTAGGTTTCCATGTTGGTCCCCCAATAACTGTACCTCTATATGTTTAGGCTCGTCAATGAACTTTTCAATAAAAATTGTTTCGTCGCCAAAGGCATTTTTAGCTTCATTTCTTGCTTCTTGGTATGCTTTCTCCAAGTCTTCTTCCTTCCGCACCACGCGCATACCCCGACCTCCTCCACCGGCAGCAGCCTTAACCATAACAGGGAAAGTAATTCGCTTAGCTTCCGACAAGGCCAAGTCATAATCGCTTAAATCTCCCTTCGAATCCTGAATCATAGGCACATTAGCCTTATGAGCAGCTACCTTAGCGGCTACTTTATCCCCAAGCGCTTTCATGGCTTCTGGGGAAGGCCCTATAAATACGATTCCTTCTTCTCGGCAACGCAAAGCAAGCTTCACGTTTTCAGAAAGAAAACCATATCCGGGATGAATGGCATCTATTTTCTTGGATTTACATAAAGAAATCAATCCCTCAATATCTAAATAGGGCTTAAGCGGTTCGTTCTCTTTTCCTATTTGGTAGGCCTCATCAGCTTTATAGCGATGAAGAGAATAACGATCTTCAAATGTATATACAGCTACGGTCCGAATTCCTAATTCAGAAGCAGCGCGCATAATTCGAATCGCAATTTCACCTCGATTGGCAACAAGAAGACTAGAGATTTTATTTACGTATGATTTTGGCATATCAATATATTTCGTGCATTGTAACAAAAATGATAAATATATTGGGAAATTTATAGTCAAGAGACTATTTTATTTTGAATAACTTAAAAAGCTACAATAATTATTGGGTTCGATCCTAAAAATTAAAATTCTAATGATCGTAAAATAAATGCCTATTAAAAATATTGTATGCCTTCCCTCGAAATTTCTTAACTTGCAGATCGAAAAAATATGAATTTTTAATGAGCACTAAAAAACCTTTAATCGGTATAACGTTAGGAGATTATAATGGCATAGGCCCTGAAGTCATTATAAAAGCTTTATCTAATCCGCAAATTTTACAATGGTGTGTGCCCATTATCTATGGTTCTCAAAAAGTACTTAATTTCTATAAAAATGGAATGGAAGCTAGGGACTTTCAATTTAAAACGGCTAGCGAAATTAGCGACCTCGCACCTGATCAAATCTATTTGGTTAATTGCTGGGACGATGCGAACACCCTAGTAGAGCCTGGAAAGGAAACTCCCGAGGCGGGAAAAGCTGCTTTTGATTGCTTAGACAGATCTGCGAAAGATTTAGACAAAGGACTTTTATCTGCGTTAGTGACGGCACCAATCAACAAACATAACATTCAATCCGAGGAATTTAATTTCCCTGGACATACGGAATATTTGACAGACCGATTTGAGGCAAAATCCTCCTTGATGATGTTGGTTTCCGAAGACATACGCATGGGCGTCGTGACAGGACATTTACCGCTCCAAGAGGTCGCAAAAACGCTGACCAAAGAATTAATTAAAGAGAAAATTGAGTTATTTCTTCTGAGTTTAAAAGAAGATTTCTCCATTGAAAAACCCAAATTGGCGGTATTAGGTTTAAACCCGCATGCAGGCGATTCAGGGTTGTTGGGCCAAGAAGAATTAGACATCATTCAACCCGTGGTGGAAGAGTTTAGATCGAAATCCCAATTGGTTTTTGGACCCTATCCGGCCGACGGGTTCTTCGGCAAAGCGCAATTCAAAGAATTTGACGGAGTATTGGCCATGTACCATGACCAAGGATTAATTCCCTTTAAGTATATCGCATTTGAAACAGGGGTTAATTTCACCGCTGGATTGCCGATCATTCGTACCTCTCCAGACCATGGAACCGCTTATGATATTGCAGGTAAAAACGAAGCTGATCCTAGCTCTTTTTTACATGCCTTTTTCTTGGCCATCGAATTAATCAAAAATCGAATGCAAGCTTAATATGGTCAAAAAAGTACTCATCATCGACGAGGTACATTCCTCCTTGGCTGAGGGCTTACAATCCTTGGGCTTTCAGGTAGATGAGTTGTTGACTTTATCCAAGCAGGAAACCATGCTGATTATCGGCCAATATAGCGGTTTGATTTTACGTAGCAAATTTACCTTAGATGCTGAGTTTATTGAGTCTGCCAGTCAGTTAAGCTTTATAGCCAGAGCCGGTGCAGGTTTAGATCTAATTGATTTAGCCTTGTGCAAAAAGAAAAATATTCGCGTTTTTTCAGCCAACGAAGGAAATAAAGATGCGGTGGCGGAGCATGTCATGGGCCAATTACTGACCATCGCTCATCGTTTAAATACGGCAGATGCAGAAGTTCGAAATGGCATCTGGAAAAGAGAAGCGAATAGAGGCTGGGAAATACATGGCAAAACCATCGGCATTATTGGTTTTGGAAATATGGGCCAAGCGCTGTGCCAACGATTGCTGGGTTTTGGTTTACAGATTTTAGCTTATGATAAATACAACCCGGCTCCGTCCCCTTTTGGGGCCGATTTAGCTGATATATTTCAACAGGCTGACATTATATCCTTGCATATTCCATTAACGAAGGAAACGAATGGAATGGTTAATCAAGAATTTTTAAGCTCTTTTAAAAAACCCATTGTCTTGATGAATAGCTCGAGAGGCCCAATAACGCCCTTAGAACATTTAGTTTGGGGTTTAGAACAAGGAATTATTTCAGGATTGGCCTTAGATGTATTGCCCAATGAAAAAATTAATGCTTGGTCAAAAGAGGAACAAATACTTTTTGTACAATTAAAATCCTATCCTAATACGCTTTTTAGCCCTCATATTGCCGGTTGGACCGCGGAGAGTTACATCAAAATCAATACCGTTTTACTAGAGAAGATCAAACACCTTTTCAGCCTATGAATTATCCAGAAAATATAGGTGAAAAGCTAGGATTTAATCAGATTCAAAATCACATTAAGTCGCTATGCCTCAGTAATATGGGCGCTGAATATGCAGATAAAATGAAGTTTTCAAACCGCTTTGTTTTGGTGAATCAATGGGTCCAACAAGTTAGCGAGATGAAGCAGTTGATGGCTGAGCATGGAGATGAGTGGCCCCAACAAGATTATTATGATTTGCGCGAATGGTTTGGCCCTTTAAATTTAGAAGGGCATTATTTAACGGCCGACGAATGGCGTGATTGGCAAAGGGGACTAGATATTTTATATCAATGTGTCCGCTTTTTTTATAAATTAGATTCAGAGAAATACCCGGAAATTCATCGGATTACCCAAGTTTTCAAGGAAAAATGGGAAGGGCAAGAACATGGGGATTTCAGGGAAATCCTGCCCATCATAAAGGAGTTAGATCGAGTTTTTGACAGCAATGGCCAAATCAAGGAAAGTGCCTCCCCAGCCTTAGGCGAATTACGCAGAAAGCGATTTGCAGAAGAACAAAATCTGAGAAAAAAATTGGACAGCTTGATCAATCAGGCCTATAAAGAAGGTTGGGTTAGCAAGGACTTTTCCCTGACTTTACGAAATGGCCGAATGGTCATTCCACTTGCAGCGGAACATAAAAGGAAAATAAAAGGTTTTGTTCAAGATGAATCCGATACAGGAAAAACGGTGTTTTTAGAACCTGCGGATGCATTAATTGCCAACAACGAAATCAAATCATTGGAATCTGCGGAGCGCAGAGAAATTATATTAATTCTTAGCCGCTTGTCGGACCGAATAAGACCTTTAGTTCCCATGCTAAGTTCTTGGTTTCAATGGCTCGGGCTGATCGATTTTATCAGATCCAAAGCTATTTGGGCTACAGAGGTAAATGCTATTTTACCCAAAATCAAAGCTATTCCTACCCTTGATTGGCGAGATGCAAGGCACCCCATTTTAGAACAATCCTTACATAAAATAGGAAAAAAAATAAAGCCCCTGTCGATAATGCTCGACGATAAAAAAAGAATCATGGTCGTCTCAGGGCCAAATGCCGGAGGAAAATCGGTCACCCTGGGCACCTTGGGATTATTGCAATACCTATTCCAAACAGGCTGTTTAGTTCCCATGGCTGAGGGATCTACAATGGGGTTTTTCGACCAGATCTTTTTAGATATGGGGGACGATCAGAATATCGAAAATGAATTAAGTACCTACAGCTCCCATTTGAGTAATATGAATTATTTTTTAGGGCATGTCAATCCTAAAACAATGATCCTGGTCGATGAATTTGGGACGGGGACGGAACCTTCCCTAGGAGGTGCCATAGCAGAATCCATCCTAGAAAAATTGGCAGAAAAAGGTTGCTTTGGAGCGATCAATACGCACTTTGGGAATTTGAAAAATTTAGCAGACCGACAAGCCGGATTGTTTAATGCCGCGATGCGTTATGACACAGAACATTTGGAACCTCAATTCATTTTGGATATGGGGAAACCGGGCAGTTCTTTTGCTTTTGAGATTGCCCAAAAAATTGGTTTACCTGCTAATATCATTGAAAATGCTCGAAGGAAATTAGGGACCAAGCAAGTAGATTTCGATAAGATGTTGATGGAAACAGAAACTGAGAAGCAAATATGGGAATCGAAAAACATTCGATTAACCTTAGCCAGCGAACAAGCGGAAGCCATAAAACAACAATACTCCAGCTTAAAAAACCATGTAGAGGAAGAACAAAAAAGACTCATTAATCAAGCCAAAGCAGAGGCAAAAAAAATAATCCAAGAAGCCAATGGCCGCATTGAACAAACCATTCGTGAAATCAAAGAGAAGTCGGCTCAAAAGGAAGAAACAAAAGAAATCAGGGGCAAATTAGACGCATTTGTCAAAAAAGAATTGATCGAAATACCTTCTAAAATCTTCATTCCCCTAGAAAAGCCCAATCCAAAAAGTCTAAAAGGGCCTATGACAATCGGTGATTGGGTGGCTTTAGATCAAGGCCAAGGAGAATCTGCCATTGGTCAAATTATGGCATTCAAAGGAAAAGATGTGGTGGTGGCACTCGGCGGAATAAGTAGTACCATCAAAGTCAACCGATTACAAAAAGTTCATGCCCCCAAGCAAGAAAAACAAAAAATTTCTGCGCTACAAGGGATTGATTTCAACGATCGCATGGCCCAATTTTCCATCACGTTAGATGTACGTGGAAAAAGAGGAGAAGAAGTATTTGTGATTTTAGATCAATACATGAACGATGCTTTGTTGTTAGGTTCCAATGAAATTAAAATCCTCCATGGAAAAGGAGATGGAATTTTACGTAATTTGGTACGCGAACAACTCAAGCGCTATAGTCAAATTAAGTCATTTGTCGATGAACATGCAGATCGAGGAGGAGCAGGTGTAACCATAGTAACGTTTAAATAGATGGGGCGATTTTCACTATTTTTTATACTCATTTTTTGTTCCAGTTGTATGTTGGAATACAGTTCTGGATTAGCCAAACTTCGATCTGAAGACTATAAAGGGGCTAATGAAGACCTAAGCATTGCTTACCAAAAAGATCCCTATAATCCAGAAATACTTTTTGCCCGCGCATTAAGCCGAGGTTTTTATGGACTTTATACAGGAGCCATCAATGATTTAACGAGAGCTATCAAGCTTGACCCCAATAATGCGAATTATTATTTTTATCGAGGATATTTCAAATCCAAATTTGGGAAAGAAAAAGGTGCGATCGAAGATTTTTCAATGACCATTCAACTTTACCCTTATTTCCCTGAAGCTTATTATAATCGAGGAATCAAATTATTAAATACGGGGTATTTATCTGAGGCCTGCCAAGATTTTCAAACGGCCATTGACCTAGGCGACACCTTATCGATCAAGTTTAAAAATGTGTATTGTCGAAAAGAAATTATTCCAAAAGCCGAGTAAGAATTGGCTAAACTAATTTTCATCCCTTTTATTTTTTGAATTAGCCGTAATTTTGCTGTTCCTAAAACAGCAAGATGACTCACTCACAATCATAATTCACTAATCACAAATTTTATATCCCAGTGATGGGCTTATCTTTTACGACAGATACCCCACTAAATATATGGGTTTTGAATATCTCTACAGCAAAAATTTGCCCTTCATATTGCCTAATAAATCGCTAAAAATATTGACCTTTGTCTTTATTAAATTTTTAACGATTTTTTATGTCTATTGCAAAAGCTGGCGATCAGGTCGCCGTACATTACACAGGTAAACACACTGACGGTTCCATTTTTGATTCCTCAGAAGGAAAAACTCCATTAGAATTTCAAATTGGCTCCGGTATGGTCATCAAAGGCTTCGACGATGGAGTGACAGGTATGAGCATCGGGGACAAAAAAACAATCGTCATTCCTGCAGCAGAAGCTTATGGAGAATATTCTCCCGAAAGTACAGTGAGTATGGAACGAACGCAAATCCCGTCTCATATCGAACTGGTCTTAGGCTCCTCCTTGAATATGCATCAAGATGGTGGACAGATGATTGAAGTAGTCATTACTGAATTAACTGAGACTCATGTTACCTTGGACGCTAATCATCCATTGGCTGGAAAAGATTTGACATTTGACCTTGAACTTGTTAGCATTCAATAAATTGTATGAAAATTGACTTACCCTCTTTCGTCCCCCATGGACTGGTTATCTTAGGTTTTGTCGTGTTGGCATTCGTTTATTGTGGACCGGTACTCCAAGGAAAAGTGTTGATTCAGCATGACATCCAACAAGCACAAGCGGCGGCCCAAGAAAGCGTTCAATTTAAAAAAATAAGTGGCGAAGATGCCTGGTGGACTAATTCCATGTTTGGCGGAATGCCTACATTTCAAATTTCCGGAAGCTATCCATATAGTGTATCCAGTTATGTAGGGAGTTTTTTAACGAATTTATTTCCCAATCCGGTCAACTTATTAATTCTTCAATTACTAGGTATGTACCTATTTTTATGGGCGATGGGGGCCTCTCCTATTTTGGGATTTGCAGGTGCTGTTTTATATGCCTTTGCGACTTATAATATGGTCATTATTCCAGCGGGACATACCTCAAAAGTATTGGCATTAGCCTATGCACCGGTCGTATTAGCAGGAATTAAAATTTGCTGGGAGCGAAATAAGTGGCTGGGCGCCGCGATTTTCTCCATCGGAATGGCGCTGGAACTATATGCCAATCACATCCAGATTACCTATTATTTGTTTTTTATTATAGGAGCCTACAAACTGTATACGTTTACCAAAGCAATTCAAGAAAAAGCTATGGCCGATTGGTTTGGCAAAGGAATAGTATTGGCCATCGGATTAGTATTTGCCGTAGGAACACATTCCATGCGACTTTGGAACAACTATGATTACAGCAAAGAAACCACTCGGGGCGCTTCGGAATTAAAAACGAACAAAGAAAGAGGTAGTGGATTGGATAAAAACTACGCATTTGACTGGTCTTATGGAATTTCAGAAACAGGGACTTTATTAATACCTAACTTTAAGGGAGGTGCATCCCAAGGAAATTTGGGAGGCGCCAAATCGGCCACCTACAAAACGATGGTGGACGCAGGTCTAGCCGAAGAGCAGGTCCTTGAATTTGTTGAAAAGGGACCGACCTACTGGGGTGAACAGAGTTATACGGCAGGTCCAGCCTACGCAGGAGCCTTGGTTATCTTTTTATTTTTATTTGCAGCCTTCTATCTAAAAACAGCTGAAAAATGGTGGCTCATTGGAGTGACAGTCTTATTCATTACTTTTTCATGGGGCAAAAACTTTTTCTTTAATGGAATTCTTTTTGACTACTTTCCGCTATTCAATAAATTTAGGGCCATCACGATGGTTCTATCTTTTGTGCAATTAGGCTTGGTGGCTTTAGGGATTTTAGGATTACAAAGATTCATCAAGGAGAAACCTAGTTTTAATGAGATCAAAAAACCTCTCCTATATTCATTTGGTTTAAGTGGGGGAATTTGCTTGTTTTTTGCCTTATTACCCAATTTGTTTTTTGATTTTAAGGGTGCACAGGACGGAGCCGGGATCTTACAGGATGCCAATATCAATGCAGCCATTTGGAATAGTATTCATTTAGACCGAATCGTTTTGTTTAGATCTGATGCGCTAAGGAGCTTTTTTGTAATCGCATCAGGGACAGGAATCTTATGGTTAGCCACCAGTAAAAAGGTGAAGAAATCGATCTGGTTAATCGTCCTAGTCCTTTTAAGCATTTTTGATTTAACACCCGTCGCTAAACGCTATTTTGGAAATGATGCTTTTGTTTCCAAAAGCACGTTGGAGGAACAAGTTCAACCGAGTCCAGCGGACCAACAAATTTTAGCCGATAAAACTCAATTCAGAGTATTGAATTCAACGGTTTCCTTCATGAATGATGCCACCACTTCGTATTATCATCAATCGTTGGGAGGTTATCATGGGGCAAAACTTCGTCGGTATCAAGAATTAATTGAGAAATATTTTGCCGGTAGCCCAGCCCAAATGAGTGTTTTAAACATGTTAAACACCAAATATATTATTGGCGCAGATTCCTTAGGTAGCCCAATCGCCCAAGTAAATCCTAATGCCTTAGGAAACGCCTGGTTTGTGAAAAATATTCAATGGGCTAATAACCCGGATGATGCCTTAACAGGTATTGAAAAAATAGATCCTAAAAATACGGCCATCATCGAGGTGCAGGATAAAACCATATTACAAAACTTTGTACCTGACTCGATGTCGGTGGGAGTCATCTACTTGAAGAAGTACAAACCTAATCACCTTAGCTATTCTTCTAATGTAAGCAAGCCTTCGCTCGCCGTATTTTCGGAGATTTATTATAGAGGAAATAAAGACTGGAAAGCTTACATCGATGGGAAAGAAGTGGATCACGTGAGGGCCAATTATATATTACGTGGCCTTTTGGTACCCGCAGGAAAGCACATAGTTGAGTTTAAATTTAAGCCCTATTCAGTTGAGATGGGCAATAAAATAGATGCAGCCGCATCCATTGCATTATTACTATTTATAGCCTTAAGTTTGGGCTTAGCATTTAAAAATAAGATATGATTTATTCGATGACAGGTTTTGGGAAATCCCAAAAAGAGGCGCAAGAATTACAAATTCGGGTGGAGGTAAAGACCTTGAATTCGAAGTTTACCGATATTTTTTGTCGACTCCCAAAATCCATTTCGGCGCGGGAGATTGAGATTCGAAATTTTTTAACTCAGCAACTAGAACGGGGGAAAATTGAGTTGAATGTACTTATTCAGAAAAATCACGACGGAGTTGAAGCCAATATTTTACCTCAGGGGCAAATTGCCTTGTATTATGCGGAGTTAAAGCGAATGGCTGCTGAATTAGGCGTTTCGAATTTGGATGAAGGGGCCTTGTATTTACAGGCTTTAAATGTGCCAACGAGCATTTCTCAAGAAACAAATCAGGAAAATGAAGAGGAGATTGATGCTTTATGGCAGGTGATTTTTGAGGCGATCCAAGAGGCCGTTGCCGAGTGCAAAGAATTCCGAGCTCGCGAGGGGAAAATAGTGGAAGATAAATTCAGAGAATACATTGCTTCGATTTCGACAGGCTTGGATCAGGTGGCGGAGCAAGATTTAGTGCGTATGCCGGGCATTCGTGAGCGAATGAAAAAGTCGCTTTTGGAATTAGGTTTGAATGAGGATTTCGACAAAAATCGATTCGAGCAAGAGTTGGTTTATTACATTGAAAAATTTGATATTTCGGAAGAAAAAGTACGCCTAAGCACGCATTTGGAATATTTTATTGATATCCTGGCGGAGGGGAATGGCAAGAAGCTCAACTTCATGGCACAGGAAATCGGTCGAGAAATAAATACCATCGGCTCAAAGGCCAATGATTCTCAAATCCAACGCTTAGTGGTCAACATGAAAGATGAGTTGGAGAAAATTAAGGAGCAGACGGCGAATGTGCTTTAGGGACGCGATACCTCGCGTCTTATTCCCAATTCCTGTAGAGACGCGACACCTCGCGTCTTTTTTTATGCCTGTAAAATAAAATAAATATGTCTCATTTGAATTCATGAACAATAGACGCGATTATCGCGTCTCTACAAACCGTTTAATAAGGCAATCCCGACACAACCAATCCCTAAACCGATCCATTGTCGGTTCGTCAATCGCTCCTTAAAAAATACATAGGCAGTAATCGCGCTCAATAGAATCACGCTTAAATTGTACATCGTCAACACCACTGCAGCGTTGTTTTGATAGGCATCTAAGGCTTTCAGAAGAAAATAAAAGGAAAAAAAGTTGGGCAAGCCCAAAGGAATCGCTGCTAAAACAGAATTACGATTCCAAGCTAAGGTGCCATTGGCCGATTTCCAAATAAGAACAATCGCTGAACTAATCATGGAACCGATGAGTATCATCATGATGAAGGGCAAAGTCCCCCCCACAAAATAAGTCAATGAGCTATTGAGATAACTAAAAAGGGTATTGGTCAAACCATAGGCGACAAAAACGGCCAACAACAACCATAAAACGGGCTTGACTCCATCTGCAGAAGCCATTTGAGGACCACAGAAATAAATGGCCACAAAAGAAAAAAGCAAACCTAAGGCAATGGGCAAATTGATCTCGCCACCCGTCTTTAAAATAAATAAATTAATAAGGACTGGTATAACTAATGAAATATTGTTGGCCAGCGAAGTAGGTGCCATCCCATTTTTCTGGGTAGAAAAACCCGACAATAAAAAGGTGATGACAAATCCCACGCCCATAGCCATTAATAAAAATGTATTCCCAGTGGAGGGCCAATGAAATGGAATAGCAGAAGGCTGATGAAAATAAGCAGTCAAAAAACAAACTGGATAATTCAATAAAATGGCAATTCGCGTATCCACTTGGAATTTAGCATGCGCTCTGAAATTCACGAGCAATAGAACTGAAAATACGACGGAAAGAATCAAATAAAGCATCTTATGATTTTTTTACAAGTTCCTCTAAAATACCAACCCACTCAGGAGAATTGTTTAAACTCTCCACTAATTGCCAATGCTCACCACCTGCTTCTTCAAATATTTCTTTATACTCCTCACCCACTTCAATCGTTGTCTCTAGGCAATCGGCCACAAAAGCGGGAGAAAAAGCCAATACTTTCTTATGCCCGTCAGCCACCAATTTGGGAATCACTTCGTCTGTATAAGGCTTTAGCCAAGGATCTCGGCCTAATCTACTTTGAAACGAGGTACTATAAGTCCCTGGCTTTAAACCCATTTTACCTGCAATCAATCGGGTAGTTTCATGGCATTGTGCCCGATAGCAACCATGATTTTTGTCGGTGATAGACTCACAACAAGTACCAAAAACACAAGTAGTTTTAGTTAAATCGCCCTTGCGCACATGTCGTTCAGGAATTCCGTGGTAAGAGAATAAATAATAATCAAAGTTAATCTCCTTTTGGTAATTCGCTGCTTTAGCGGCAAAATAACTTGAGAAAGCTGGATGATCATAGAAATAACTCGCAATGAAAAGAGATGGCATGACTTGCCATTTGGACATCAATTGCATCACACGTTCAAAAACGGAGCCTGTAGAAGCTGAGGCATATTGCGGAAAAAATGGAATGACAATTAATTTCTTTAAATTTTTAGCTTCCATATCCGACATAGCTGAGGCCAAATCAGGGCTTTGATAGCGCATCGCTAAGCGCACATAATAGGAATCACCTAGTTTTGCTTGTAAGTCGCGCGCCACATCTTCCCCATAAAATTTTAGAGGCGAGCCACGTTCTTCCCATAATTCCTTATAAATTTTAGCTGATTTGGGTGCTCGAAAAGGAGCAATAATTCCCTTAACTAAAATATAACGGATCAAGTATGGAATGTCGATTACCCGACCATCCATCAAAAATTCACGTAAATATTTACGGACAGAGGGAGTTCCTGGATCATCTGGAGTCCCTAAATTAACGATTAATACACCTACCATAGGAAAAATTTGAAAGCACAAAGATCATTCAAAAATTATAAATTCCATCCTTCTGGAGTAATTTTTGTTCGATAGGCAGATTCTACACAAGGAACGCGGTCTTGACAATTCACAGAACCTGGAGGACACGTATAAATTTCTCCCGTCAAATACGTGATTAAAGCGAATTCTTCCTTAGGTACACTCTTTAATCGATCGATGAAGTAAATCTTTTTACGAACAGAAAAGACATTAAAAATACCCAAAACTCTTTCCTTAGGATCAGTAATAGGTTTAATATTCATACTAAAACGAGTCTGTGCTGGCACGTCAAACAAAGAACCGCTAGATTGCACCTGAGCAATCAAAGATTGATAAAAATTGAATGCATTCTTGGTGATTGAACGTTGCTCTAGACGTAAATAATAGGGCGAATAGCCATCAAAAGGCACTCGGGCTACCTGACGTCCTGAAATTTTTTGTCCGTTGGTCAGCACATCAGAAAACACATTTAATTCATTGTTATTGGAAATATCCCAGCAATTTCCATTACACATATAATTTAAGATATCTTCGGTGGGAACTCTAGGAGCTACGCAAACATTGGTTTTGAAATTCCAAGTTGCCCCACCCTCACAAGTTTCACAGATTGAAATCTTTTCAAAATGCCTCCAATTCCACATGTAAAAATCACCTTCTTGAGGACTATCTTTAAAATCGACATACACTGAAAAACCATTTCGTCGCGGATCTACTTTATCATATTGATCCCTCACCTCAAACTGGGTAACAATATTTTCAATTTCAGGAGCAGGAACCATTTTTTCTTCGACACTTTCATATTGCTTTCCTGTAAGTGTTTTTACGAATAGTCGATAGGTGGACCCCACCTTACCCACAAATCCTTCGGGAGGCAAATAAGTACCTAGGGCAACTCCTTCTTTGAAGATAGTTTTTACCCCAGTTTGGTCCAACACATAAACCTCAGCTTTCGTCACAGCCAAAGGGTTTTGAGAAATAATTCGATTCGCTGAACTTGTAATTCGAATTTTATTTAAAGCCGCATCATCAGAAATATCGGCTTCAATGGTCATGTAGGAGGTGGAATCAATTTGCTTGAAATCCATGATGGGGTTGATACAAGCCCAAGAAATCATGCCAATGATCGTAGAAAAAAGTATATATCGGAATAAATGAGTAGGCATCTCTATAAAAATTTAAAATTGTACGTAAGAGAAATAAAAGGAGAAGCAAAAACGCTTAGCTCATAGGCTCTAAGTCCTGTTTTGGAGGATTTAAAGAACACCGAATACGGATTCTGCCTTCCATAGAGGTTGTAGACGGTGAAAACCCAACTACCTTCCCAGCGCTGACTTTTCATCGACGGATTGTTAATCGTCCAAGAAAAATCTAAGCGGTGGTAATCTCGAATACGGTCATTGTTCCTCTCTTGGAATACTGGATACTTTTTACCTCCAATTTCATACATCCCAGATGGCGATGAAAAAGGCCTACCTGTATTATATGCAAAAGTAAACGAAAAGCTATGGTGGGTAGTCGGCTGAACATTCAGCATCATATTAAAAGTATGCGGTTTATCGTAATTGGTCGCAAACCAGTCACCACCATTGATGGATTGCACCTCAGGATAATCACCGATCATTTGACTGAAGGCACGCGCATAGGTGTAGGAAACCCAACCGCTTACTTCCCCTTTTTTCTTTTGAACCATTAACTCAACTCCATAGGCTTTACTTTTTCCGGTCACCAACTGAGTTTCGATGTTGGGATTTAATTGCAAATTAGCCCCAGAAATAAAATCAAGGGTATTGCGAACATCCCGGTAATACGTCTCTAAAGATGCTTCGTAGACGTTTTCGTTATAGGTTTTAAATAAACCCAAAGAAAGAAAATCACTTTGTTGGGGCTTGATAAACTGATCAGCCGTCTTCCAACGAGAAGTGGGCAAAGGAGTCGTGTTATTAGAAAGCAATTGGAAAAACTGCTGCATCCGATTGTATCCAAACTTCATCGTTGAATTTTCGCCAATTGAATATTTCATCGTTAAACGAGGTTCAAATCCACCATAAGAAGACATAACCTCACCATCCGCATAGGTCTTTTTATTCACGATGGAATTTAAGGAAGGCATGCGGTTAGGGGTGTATTCATTTACGGTTCCTCCGCCAATTCGCCAATATTGCGAATACCGTAAACCATATTGAATGGTAAATTTCTCGTTCATTTTAAATTCATCATCCGCAAAAATCGCAGCTTCCATCGATTGCTCATCTTGAATTTTAACCGTAGCCACTCGGGAAACCACACCTATATTTAAGGATCCCGGATCAATATCATAGCGGGTAATGGTACCTCCAAAATTCACCTTATGTTTATCATTCGGCTGAAAATCAAAGCTTGCCGATAGATTTTTGTATTTGATGAAACTATTTAAATCAATCGTATTCACCGTATCAGGAGCATACGTCTTTGTTTTATAAACGGTGCTTGCCGCACTTAGCATCAAATTCAACTTCTCAGAAAAATAATGATTCCAATGGATCGCAAAATTTGTGTGACCATAATCAAACGAAGTCCGTTTGGCAATCACATTTTCAATACTAAACAATGAATCCACCCGGTAGTAATCCTGGCTTAAATAACTAGAAAAGGAAATCGTATTCTTATTGTTGGGTCTATAAAAAACTTTGGTCGCCACATCAGAGAAGTTGGCCCGAATATTTTTCAAATAATTAGGTGCAAACCACTTGAACATAAAATCATTTAAAGATAAACGGCCAGCGACCATGACCGATAACTTTTCTTTAATAATAGGTATTTCGGCCAGCAGTCGGTTAGAGACTAAACCGACTCCACCTTGCATTTTGAATTTATCTGTATTAGGTTCAATCATTTTGATATCCAACACCGCGGCTGAACGGCCACCAAACCTAGAAGGAATACCTCCTTTATATAATTCTAAATCTCGAATAGCGTCCGAAGCAAAAACAGAAAATAACCCAAACATATGCGTCGGGTTAAAAATAGGAGTATCGTCAATATAAATTAAATTTTGATCCACATTACTTCCTCGAATATTAAGTCCATTTGCCCCCTCACCCACCGAAGAAACCCCGGGCAAAGTTTGTAAACTTCGAATCACATCCACCTCACCCATCATGGTAGGCAATTTTTTAATTCCTTTTAAACTTAACACCGTCACCCCTAAGGAAGGAGTTTGAATATCGCGTTTGGTCGCTGCACTAGAAACAATAACTTCTTCCAATTGCTTGGTCACGTCGTTCAATTGGACATTTAATTCAAAATCGGCTTTCAGATAAAATTTAGTTCGATAGGGATTAAAGCCCACACGACTCACTTTTAATACATATTCACCAAAAGGAAGATACAATCGATACCGGCCTGCAGAGTCAGTAGAAACACCCGATTTTTTAAAATCTACGGAAATATCAGCGCCCCGTAAAGGTTCGCCAGTTTGAGCGTCTAAGACACGACCGTAAACGGAAGGTAAAGTGGTTGTTTGGGCGAGTAAGAATTGGCTTCCGGCCAACAAAAGAACTATGGGTAGTACTCTTAGTAAGAGTTTATTCATAAATAACGGAGTAGATAAAACTAAAAATACGAAAATTCCGCGATAGAATTTACTTTAATAGCGACCAAACCGAGGATATTGCGACGAAAAATAAAGCAATGGGGGTCAACACTTTCCAAGACAAATACATAAGCTGGTCCACACGCAACCTAGGAAGCGTCCAGCGAACCCACATTTGCAAGGCAATCAATACATACGATTTTAGCATCAACCAGAAAAAACCCAAAGCTGTTCCCAACACAGTTCCCGGTATTCCATTAGTCCAATCCGCTAATTTTAAACTTCCTACATTAGGAAAGGGCGAGTACCAAGCACCCCAGAAAAGGATCACGCCTAAGATGCTCACTAATAGCATAATACCGTATTCAGATAAAAATAACAATGCCCATCGCATTCCTGAATATTCGGTATGAAAACCGCCGACCAATTCAGATTCAGCTTCTGGAATATCAAAGGGTGCCCGATTAGCTTCAGCTAAACTGGCAATAAAAAACACGATGAATAAAAAAAACAGGAAAGGCATTCGGACTACATTCCAAGTCAAAATTCCGCCCATGCTTCCCACTTCAATACCTGTATTTCTGATGCCAAATAAATATTGTTTCCCTTCGGCAAAAATTCCTTGTTGGCCCGCAATCTCCTGCAAGTTCAAGCTAGAAGACAAAATGACAACCGACAAAATCGCAAGTCCTAAGGGTATTTCATAAGAAACTAATTGGGCCGCCGAACGGATCGCCCCTAATAAAGAATATTTGTTATTGGACGTCCAGCCGGCCAGCAATATTCCCAGTGTATCCAAGGATATTATCCCCATCAGGAGCATTAAACCCATTTCCGTTTGGCTACCTTGAAGCCAAACACCTGAGCTTAAGGGAATAACTGAAAATGCGCCAAAAATAGACAAAAATATGATCCAGGGTGCTGCGAGAAAAAGCTTTCTTTGGGCTGCATATGGAACGATATCCTCCTTTTGCAATAGCTTTAGTAAGTCGGCAAAAACCTGTAAAAGGCCCCATTTTCCCACTTCGGTCGGGCCCAAACGGTCCTGCATAAATGCTGATAATTTCCGCTCCACATACACGCCGACCACCACATTGAGGGTGATTAAAACTAGGCAAATAAGAAGCGCGATCCACATTATAAATGATTTAAGGCTTGCGTGATATCCTCAATTAAATCATCGATGTGTTCTAAGCCTACTGAAATACGAACTAATCCATCGGTGATGCCTACCTCGGCCTTATCTTCCATGGACAATTTTGAATGGGTCGTTGAGCCCGGGTGTGTCATTATCGTCCGAGAATCCCCTAAATTGGATGAGATTGTAATGAATTTCAACTGTTTCGAAAAGGTATTGACCTTTTCAAATCCACCCTTTATATCGATGGTAATAATGCCACCCCCATATTTCATTTGCTTTTTAGCCAACTCATACTGAGGATGTGCAGGAAGAAAAGGATAATTAACTCCATTAAGCGCTTGATGACCATCTAGTGCCAAAGCCAAGGCCAGCGCATTTTCTGAATGTTTTTGCATCCTAAGGTCAAGTAATTCTAAGCTTTTCGATAAAACCCAAGCATTAAAAGGCGATAAAGAAGGACCGGTATGCCGGGCAAAAAACCGTATTTCTTGAATCAATTCTTTTTTGCCACAAATAACTCCACCTAAAACTCGCCCTTGACCGTCGATAAATTTAGTCGCCGAATGAATGACTAAATCAGCCCCTAAATCTAAGGGCGTTTGTAATATCGGCGTGGCAAAACAATTGTCGACCACCAAAACAATATCCGTACCAGACTTCAAATCACTCAATGCTTGTATGTCGACCATCTCTAAACCTGGATTTGACGGGCTCTCACAAAACATGAATTTTGTGTTGGGCTTCATCGCATTTTTCCAAGCATCTAAATCGCTACCCAAAACAAAAGTACACTCTATACCCCACTTGGAGGTGATTTTAGTTAATATTTGAATCGCTGAACCAAACAAAGCTTTTGAGGCTATAATATGATCGCCTGATTTTAGCAATCCTGCTATCGACGCAAAAATGGCTGCCATCCCTGTGGAGAAGGCAATTCCATCCTCCGCATTTTCCAGCATACACATTTTCGAAACAAACTCATCCACATTGGGATTCATAAATCGCGAATAAATATTTCCTTCCATTTCATCCGCAAACACGGCTTTACTTTGCTCTGCATCTTCAAACGTAAAACTCGACGTTAAATAAAGAGGCACAGAATGTTCGTGATTAAGGGACTTAGGTACCTGAATTCGGATCGATTGAGTCTGTTTTTTCATAAATTTCAATTAATAATCTACAAAAATAATAGATTAACATTAAAAATTCAGTTAAAAAATAATCTATTTATGGATAAAAATTTGAGTAAAAAAATATTGGTTATATCTTTATAAGAAATAGAAATATACCTTTAAATACAAATTATGAAAAAAACAATCTACTCAATGCTTGTAGCAGTAATGCTTTTGCCAACTGCCATGCAAGCGCAAAAATGGACTAACCTTTTTGACGGAAAAACATTTGCTGGTTGGAAACAATTAAATGGCCAAGCGAAATACGAAATTAAAAATGGAGTGATCATTGGCACCACGGTGGCCAACACCCCAAATTCTTTCATGTCGACGGAGAAAACCTATGGTGATTTCATTCTTGAGTTAGAATTAAAAGTGGATAACTCGATGAATTCAGGCATTCAAATCCGCAGTTTATCAAAACCAGAGTTTAACAATGGCCGCGTACATGGATACCAAGTCGAAATAGATCCCTCGGATCGCGGTTGGTCCGGCGGAATCTACGACGAAGCCCGCAGAGGTTGGTTGTACCAAAATGAAATGAATCCTGCCGCTAAAAAAGCCTTCAAGCGTGATGCTTGGAATAAATACCGCATCGAGGCGATTGGCAGTGTCATTCGTACTTGGATTAATGATGTGCCGGTGGCCAACTTAATCGACGACATGACCCCTTCTGGTTTTATTGCGCTACAGGTACATGCAATAGGTAAAGAAGCGGCGGCTGGAAAGCAGGTGATGTGGAAAAATGTTCGAATTCAAACGGGTAAAGACATGCAACCACGCGCAGCAGATGGTGTGACTCCCGTGGAAAACTATACCTTGAATACACTTTCAGCTCAGGAAAAATCGTTAGGATTTAAATTATTATTTAATGGGAAAGATTTAACTGGGTTCAGATCTGCTTTTAAAACTACAGCTCCTCCTAAAGTTTGGACTGCAGAAGAAGGAATGTTACACGTAAATTCTTCAGGTGGAAAAGAATCAGGTAATGGAGGTGATATATTGACCAACGAGAAATTTGGGGCTTTTGAATTTGTTTTTGATTTTAAACTAACCGAAGGAGCAAATTCTGGTGTTAAATATTTTGTTAACGAAACATATGCTTCTGGCATGTCGGCTATCGGCTTAGAATACCAAGTGTTAGATGACGAGAAACATCCAGATGCCAAATTAGGAACCGTTGGAAATCGTACACTAGCCAGTTTATATGACATCATTCCATCGGACAAAAACGACAAACGTTTTCAAAAGAAAATAGGCGAATGGAATCAAGGACGTATCATCGTTTATCCAAATAACATCGTTCAACACTGGTTAAATGGATTTAAAGTGTTAGAATACGAAAGAAATTCCAATATCTTTAAAGTATTAGTGGCGCATAGCAAGCATGCCAAATGGGATGGTTATGGTGCTCAAGCCTCAGGACCCATCTTATTTCAAGAGCATGGTGATTCCGTTTTTTACAAGAACATAAAAATCAGAGAAATTAAATAAAATTATAAACCTATTACCATGGAAAGAAGAGAATTTATTCAAAAAAGTGCCATAGCTTCGCTAGGTACTTTTGCCTTTAGCCCTAAGTCTTATAGCAAGATTTTAGGAGCCAATGACCGGGTGCGCGTTGCTGCAGTTGGTTTTTCAGATCGTCATCGATCATCACACGTATCCCCTTTTAAAACTTTATCGAAAGAGATGAATTTTGAAATGGTCGGACTTTCTGATCTTTGGAATCGCCGTAGAGAAGAAGGTGCAGCCTATTACCAAAGTCAATTGGGCAGCAAAGTGACAACCTACCGCAATAATGATGAGTTATATGCGTCAAAAGGTATTGATGCTGTATTTATTTCAACTGCCGATTTCCAACATGCAATTCACTTAATTGAAGCCGTAAAAGCGGGTTGTGATGCGTATTGCGAGAAGCCTTTGGCAGAAACCATGGAAGATAACCGTGCGGTTTTAAAGGCGGTAAAAGAATCCAATAAAATTGTACAAATTGGATCTCAACGTCGTTCAGGAACAAATTATTTTGCGGCAGAAGATTTTATCAAGTCAGGTAAATTCGGAGACATCAAAATGGTTGAGTTGCTATGGAATGTTAACCAACCAGGAAGATGGAGACGTCCAGCCTTAACTAAAATTTTAAAGGAATCCGATATTGATTGGAATCGTTTCTTAATTAACCGTCCAAAAGATACGTTTGATCCGCGTAAATATTTAGAATATCGTTTATTCTGGCCATATTCATCAGGTATTTCGGGCCAATGGATGTCACACCAAATTGATACCGTACACTGGTTCTCTGGTTTAACGCATCCTCGTTCTGCGGTTTCTAACGGAGGTATTTACCAATGGAATGATGGTCGTGTAAATGCAGATACTCAAACCACTGTATTTGATTACGGCCCTTCAGATGATAAAACAAAAGGATTCCAAGTTCAATTTACTTCTCGCTTCTCAAATGGAGCCGGCGGAACGAAAGAAATCTATTACTCAAATTCTGGTGAATTAAACTTAGACACGAATACCATTTCTCCAAATGGGGGTCTTCGTGAAAGAGATGCAAAAGAAATGGGGATGCAAGCCAACCTATTACCTAGCATGAAATTGGGTGAAGCTATCGTAGTAGAAACAAGTGCCAATACAGGTGGAGACCAATTAACATTCAACCACATTAAAAATTGGATGGAATGTGTTCGTTCTCGCAAAACACCAAATGCGCCTATCGAAGCTGGATACCAACATTCTATTGCAACGATCATGTCAAATGCGGCATATCGTACAGGAATGCGTGTAACTTTCGACGAGAAATCGCAAGAGGTTATGGCAGGAAATAAAGTGTTTAAATATTAATAAAAAAAGAATTGACAGCCCCGCATTCCATGCGTCAAAACGCATTTGAATGCAAGTTTAAAAATTCTAAAATACGAAAGAGACGCGATTCATCGCGTCTCTTTTTTTAATCAAAAACTGCCGTATTTTCCATTAGACAATTTCCAAATTGCCACATATTTATTATAACTTGCATTAAATTCGAATTTACAGCACATGGCCATCATTCCGACTCAAAGAAAGAAAGATCTTTACACGCACATAGCGATCATTATTTCCTTATTTTTAGTCTTGTTTTTCGCTTTCTTCTTTGTCTATTTACCTTGGAGTACACACCATGGCGAAACCATCAAAGTTCCCAACCTGAAAGGAATGAGCGTTGAGAAAATGGAAGAATTGATCAGTGAAAATGAGTTGGAATATGAAATTTCAGATTGTACCTTCACCGCAGATAAACCGCCATTAACTATTTTGTCTCAATATCCGATGCCAAATTCATTGGTCAAATCAGGTAGAAAAATATACATTACCATCAATTCAGAAACTCCTCCTACGATTAAATTACCCACTTTGGTCGGCTTATCCGTAAGAAGTGCAGAGCAACAACTATTTATCTTAGGTTTGAGAAAAGGAATCGTACACGAAGTTAACGACCCCAGAATTAAAGAAGTGATTGAAGTTCAGGCTTTTGGCAGAAAAATAGAGGCTGGCGCCAACATACCCAAGGGCACAGCCGTAGACCTTTTCATCGGAAATGGTACGGCAAATGTCGAAATGGAATTGCCTGATTTAGTAGGCAAGCCCATGGATGAAGTCAACATCATATTAGCAGGAATGAATTTAAAAATAGGAAAAGTGACCTATGAAGCCAATAGTGAATTCCCGGCTGGAACTGTATTTAAACAAAGTTGCGCTACTTGCACCGGAACAAGCATCCACCCAGGAGATGCGATAGATGTGTGGGTTGTAGGCGGAGAAAATCAATAATTCATGGAAGATATTCAAATAGAAGAACTTAAAAACCGATTGGATCAAGGCGAAAAACTACACATCATCGATGTGAGAGAGGAATATGAATTTGACGAATTCAATATTGGAGCGACTTTGATTCCATTAGGTGAATTAGCCGATCGGTTGGATGAAATTGAAGATTGGAAAAACCAAGAAATTATTCTTCATTGTCGGTCTGGCGCGCGTTCAGGTCGAGCAAAAGAGTATTTAATTTCGGAAGGATTTGCCAATCCACGTAATTTAATCGGCGGGATGGTCGCATGGCAGTCAGCCGGATATTAACATGAATGGCATTCCAGCCCAAGTATTCAAACAAAACTTGGAGACTCTTTCGGTGTTAGACATTAGGACCCAACGAGAATGGGACGATTTTAATGTAGGGGGAATTCATATTCCTTTAGATGATTTACTCCGACGAATCAACGAAATTTCTCCAGAAAAAGCCTATACATTGATTTGTTACAATGGGACGCAGAGTCAGATTGCATGCCAAATCTTAAGCGCAAAAGGTTTTAAAAATTGCCAAAATTTAGAGGGTGGACTAGAAGCATATTTATCGCTCTAAATCTTTTAAAATTCTATTTTTTGCCTGGTCAGGATGTAACCACACATATTCATCTTGATGCCTAAACCAGGTCAACTGCTTTTTAGCATAATGTCGGCTGTTTCGTTTCAACAACCTGATTAATTCAGCTTCATCATATTCTTGACGTAAATAGCCGTAAACTTCCTTATAGCCCAACGTTTTAAGCGCATAATTGGCCTGAAAATCAGCATATTTTTTGGCTTCGTCGACTAGCCCTTTTTCGAGCATCGCATCCATTCTTGCATCGATTCGTTGGTATAATTCTTCTCTAGGTCGATCCAAGCAGTATTTTAACATCTTAAAAGAACGAATGTCCGACTTGCTTTTTCTGAATTCTGAATAGGTTTTGGAGCTTGACCTACACACTTCCAACGCACGCACTACCCGCTGAGGATTTTTTACATCGACTTGGCCTGCGTACTCAGGATCTAGCTTTCTTAGCTCATCCAATAAGGCGTCCAATCCCTCCGCTTGCAACCTCGACATCAATGAATTCCTTAATTCCATGTCCAACTCGGGCATTTCATCCAATCCTTCCACCAATGCTTTGAGGTAAAGTCCAGAACCTCCCGTGGTAATCACAAAATCATTTTGTTCAAACAAGGATGTTAAACGCGACAATGCTTCGCGTTCAAAATCTCCTGGTGAAAAATAATCATGAATGGAATGTGAATCAATGAAATGATGTGTGATTCCACCTTGTTCTTTTAAACTAGGCTTAGCGGTACCAATCGATAATTCTTTGTAAAATTGACGTGAGTCGGCACTAATAATTTCAGTATTCAACTCCTGGGCTAATTGGACGCAAAGGTCTGTTTTTCCTACCGCAGTAGGACCTACAATGACCAAAAGCGTTTTATTCACCCACTCCATTGAAATTAATAATTATTACTCTTTCCATACCACTTTTTCCCTCCTTTGGCTTTATCAAAAGACCTGGGTGAGGCAGCAGGATTGCTATTACTAGGTTTGAAATCGGCAGAAGTGCGCTGAGCTCCCCCACTTCTTCCTTGTGGAGTTTTGGCAGCCTTTTCCACTTTAAATATTTTCATTGGATATAAATGCGCCTCAATGATAGGCACTTTCTTGCCTATTAACTTTTCTATGTCGCGTAAATATTCTTTTTCTTCAATATCACAAAATGAAATAGCAGTTCCCTTTGCACCCGCACGACCGGTCCGGCCGATTCTATGCACATAAGTCTCCGCAATATTAGACAATTCGAAATTAATCACATATTCCAATTCATCTACATCGATTCCTCTGGCAGCTATGTCAGTCGCCACTAAAACGCGCGTTGTTTGTGCCTTGAAATTCTTCAAAGCATTTTGCCGGGCATTTTGAGATTTATTGCCATGAATGGCTTCTGCTTTTATGCTTTTGGCTAGTAAAACCTTGACCACTTTATCCGCACCGTGTTTGGTTCGTGTAAATACCAAAGCCGTTTTAATGCTTTCATCTTGTAGGATGGTCAGCAAAAGGGCATTTTTATTTCCTTTGTCAACAAAATAAACCGATTGGTTTATTATATCAACAGTCGATGAAACGGGAGTAACTGAAACCTCAGCCGGATTATGCAAAATAGTACTGGCTAATTTTACAATTTCAGGGGGCATGGTTGCCGAGAAAAATAAGGATTGACGTTTGCGAGGTAAAACGGCTAACAACTTTTTAACATCGTGGATAAAACCCATGTCAAGCATTCGGTCGGCCTCGTCAAGCACAAAATATTCTACGTCATGTAGACTTAAATGCTTTTGGTTCATTAAGTCCAATAATCTCCCTGGAGTTGCGATAACTACATCGACCCCGTTGCGTAAGGCAGAAACTTGGGGACTTTGACCCACACCGCCAAAAATAACGGTGCATTTTAAATTCGTATGTCGGGCATAGGCATTAAAGCTTTCGCCAATTTGTATGGCAAGTTCCCTTGTGGGCGTAACAATTAAACCCTTTACGGTCCTGCGAACACCTTGAGGTCGATTGGACAATAATCGTTGGATAATCGGTAAAGTAAAAGCGGCGGTCTTTCCAGTTCCTGTTTGCGCGCAACCCAATAAATCGGCTCCTTTAAGAACGATGGGGATGGCTTGTGCCTGGATGGGTGTGGGTATACTATATCCCTCTTCTTTGAGCGCCCTTAAAATTGGCTCAATGAGGCTTAATGATTCAAATGTCATAAATTTTATAAGAATGTGTGCTATGAGAAATAAAACATCATCCTCATAATTTTCACAAAGATAGCGCTTTAATTTTTGCTAATCGCCTACATGTGAATTATGCGCGCTAAGACCTAAGTCTAAAAAGCTTATTTATTGGTTTGAAATAAACCTAATTGGTTAATCACTTCTTGCAATTCTGTTGGTTTTTTAGTGCCAATTAACAACCTAGAACCATTCGTAAAGACTAATTGCAAACCTTGGTTTCCACTGACATTATAGACTTTACCCGCGCCACCAAGACCATATTTGATCCCCCATCCCCTGTATTCATCCAAAGGGCTATAAGTTCGAATGTAGCAAGACGCAAGCTGATCCCAAGCAATAAAAATTTCTTTCGAATGAAACGGGATAAATCGCACATAGATTCCATTTGTCTCAATTCTCGTTTTGAGCATTAAGAAATAAAATAAGCAAGGAATCAATAAACCGGGGATGATTAAACTGAGAATGGTCCAATTAAAAAGAGATTCTTGGAGTTGAATCGTTTGAATATTGACATAAATGGAAACACCCATGGCGACCAATATGATTGCCCATATCCACCATTGGTTAAATCGTTGGCTTTCGTCAAAAAGTATTTGCTCCTTTTTAATCTATAAAAAATGGGTTATTCAGCAAAGAGCTAAATAACCCATTGAATAGCTAAAGATTTATTACCAAAAATACGTATACACCAAAGTTAAAAATAAACAAATCACCACGGTACCAAAAATGAAGGTTGGCGACAGCTTGAACATTTTTACGTCGATCTCCAATCCTTGTGGATTATTTTTGCTTTCAGGATCTGATAAAGTGATTACCACCATCGAAATAATACAGAATATAAATACCCAGCCCATGCGGTCCATAAAAGGAATCATCATGGTACCTGTTTCATCGGCAAAAGCAGTATAAAATAGGGTATCGTTTAAGCCCGTCCACGTAGGGATAAACTTGGTCATGATGGAAAAAGTTACTCCCCCTAAAAGCGCAAATAGAGCAGCCTTTGAAGTAGTTCTCTTCCAAAAGAAACCCATGGTAAACAAAGCAAAAATACCTGGAGATACATATCCAGTATACTCTTGGATAAACTCAAAACCCCCTTTTTTATCGATACCCATTAAAGGGGCAATGACCACAGCCGCGACCATCGACGCAACGATCGCGATCCGACCTACACGTACTAAGGTTTTCTCATCAGCACTTGGATTCATGTATTTTTTATAAATATCCAAGGTAAATATAGTTGAAATTGAATTCGCTTTTCCAGCCATCGACGCAACCACCGCAGCGGTTAACGCGGCAAATGACAAACCTTTAAGGCCGGTTGGCAATAAATTCAATAACACCGGATACGCACTATCTTGGTTTAAAACCCCATCCTTCAACATTTCCGTTTGGAACATACCGTCCTTGTATAATAAATAGGCGGCGATACCCGGCAAGACCACGATAATGGGCATCATTAATTTCAAAAAGGCCGCAAACAAAATACCATTGCGGGCCGTATTTAAATTAGCACCTAAGGCTCTTTGAGTAATGTATTGATTACATCCCCAATAATTCAAATTGATAATCCACATACCGCCGACTAGCACAGCCAATCCTGGCAAACTTGGGTAATTAGGATTTAATAATTTACCATCTGGACCTAAATCCTTATTCAAAATCATGTGAAAATGCTCGGGAGCTTTATTCAATAAATGACTAATTCCGTCAAAAACACTTGAACCGCCGAAACGATCCGTCACCATCGTCAAGGCTAAATAGGAAGTGGCTAAGCCACCTAAAACCAAGAAAAACACTTGGATTACATCGGTATAACCAATCACCTTCATCCCGCCTAAGGTGATGATGATCGCGAAAACCGACATACCAATCATACAAATGGTCACGTCAATGCCTGAAATGGTGGTAATGGCTAAGGCCCCTAAATATAAAATCGATGTCAGGTTAACTGCAATATACAGCATCAACCAAAAGATGGCCATGATTAAACTTACGGAAGGACTATAACGTTGCGCCAAAAATTGAGGCATCGTAAAAATTTTATTTTTCAAATAAATAGGCATAAAGAAAATAGCCACAATTAATAAAGTAGCGGCGGCCATCCACTCATAGGTAGCGATCGCCAAACCTAATCGGAAACCATTTCCCGACATGCCAATAAATTGCTCAGCAGAAATATTAGAGGCTATTAATGAAGCCCCGATGGCCCACCAAGTCAAAGATCCCTCAGCTAAGAAAAAATCACTGGAAGTAGTAATCAAGGCTTTTTTTCGTTGGTATACCCAATAACCATACCCAGCGACAACGACGAAATAAAATAAAAATACGAGGTAATCTAATGTTTGTAAACCTTGTGATTGCATAAAATTTTTGGTTAATTAAGGAGTCTTATTGGGGTTTTAAGGAGTCTAATAAATGCTAATTTAGAGGAATAGTCACAAAAATAAAAGTTTTATAAATTTTTAGAGAGAAAATAATACTTATTCAATGAGTTCAGGTTTGACTAAAATGACTTCTTCTTCACGGTCAACGATCATTTGGCCTGCCAACAAATCTTTCGTTTTTCGCACATATTTTTTGGGCGTAACAATCACGGGACATAAGGAGTCCGATTGTCTTTTTGAAAAATAAGCGGCTAACCCCGCAGCCTTTTCAACCACGTATTTCGGAACTATTTTTTGGTTAGGATTTCGAATGATGACATGCGACCCAGCCACATCTCTGGCATGCAGCCAAAGGTCAAATTTTTTCGCATATTTGAGCGTCAATAAATCATTGTTTTTAGCACTTTTACCTACCCAGATAACCCAACCATCCACCTCAAATTGCTTGAAAGGAATTTCATTTCCTACCACCTCCGCCTTTTTAGTTTGCGTTAAAATAGCTGCAAAAGATTTTAATGCTTTTCGGGTTTCAGCTTGGTCTACTGCGGAAATTTGTTCTTGAATATGGCTAATTTCTTGACTCTTTTTGTCCACATTGACTTGCCAGTAAGCCAGTTCTTTGCTGTAATTTTTAGACTTACGGTAATAATTTTCAGCATTCTGAGCAGCCGAAAGCGTGGCATTTAATTTTATTTGAATAGCTTGATTTCGGTAAAAATCTTCTAAAATCACTTGTGAAATGTTCGCTGGAATTGCGTGCAAATTAGCCATCAAAATATTTCCAATTTCTTCATAGGGAACATTCGAATCCCGAAGGACTTTTTGACGTTGCAACTCAGTCAAGTAGTTTTGAGTCTTGGTCAATTTCCGATCTAAGGCAGCTAAAATCAAATTTTTCTCCTTCTTAAATTCGCCAATAGAAAAATGAAAGCTATACAGTTTATTTAAGGCTTCGATGGGACTCGTCGACTTATATAAGTAGTCATCCGCCGGAAATAAGGTCAAATAAACCCCCTTTTCAGATTCGGCAATAAAAAATGTATTTTGATCTAACACGTCAAGCATCTGCTCGATAAGCAACCAGCGATCTTGGGCCGCTAATGTCTCAAATCCATTCCGATTTAAATACGCTAAACCCTCTTTCCCTAAAGTGGGGAACAATGAAAATACATCACAATCATTTTCAATGAAGGCTTGAGCATCTTGTCGAATGATGCGGTCAATTTGCCGAAGATCTATTGATTGGTCATTTTTCAACCTCCCTTGAAATTGAGATTGATAAGTAGAATCGCGAAATAAAATCAAGTTAGACCGATTGCCAAACAGTTTAAATACCAAGACAAAATCACCCAATAAATGAATTGAAAAAGCACGTTCGTTCTCAAACATTTCCACCGCTTGCACTTCGGCCAATAATAATTCAGAAAACAAATCCACTGAATTTCTACCCGCCCGATGAAATTGGTCTGGAAACTGGAGGATAGAAAATTGCGAACCTAGCACACATTTTATCCAAAAATCTTCCCCATTTTGGCGTTCAAAGCCCAACACTAATTCATCCTTTTCCTGTGAAAAACATTGCTTCAGCCGTGCATACATTAACATTTGCCTTAATTGAACCACCAATTTTTGCAGGAAAAAATAATTATTATGCATGTAATGATTAAATTTAGACCTATGATCGATCCTCCTAATTCCTATATGTCAATCAAGCAGGCCTCGGATGGAATTTACAAAGATAAAGGAAGTAAATTCATCGCTAAGGCCTTTCCCGTGAAAGATTTAGAAGAAATTAAAAATATATTAGTTCAATTAAAATTGGAACACCCTAAAGCTAGGCACGTCTGCTATGCCTATCGATTAGGTTTTACACCCGAGGAAACGAGGTCAAATGACGATGCAGAACCCGCAGGATTGCTGGAAAACCGATACAAAATACCCTATTTTCGTTCAACGTTCATTTTTGTTTTTTGGCCGTTGTTCGCTATTTTTGGGGAACATTATTAGGCGTACCAGGATTAATTCATGCCTATAAAGAAGCCAGTGCAGATACCTTAAAACAGGCTGAAATAGTGACCATAATACCTGAAATCAATCAACAAATAACATTTAATTATGAACAATTAAATGAGTTTATGAAAATAATCAAGAAACAACCCATTAAAATTGTGAGTACAAAGATCGACAACCTTTGTATATTTGACATTTCGTATCCTATTCGGGTCCAACAGGAAATTGGCTTAGCTCTAGAAATATTAAAAATTTAACTGTATGAATTATTTTAAAATTTATTTAACCCCTCAAGGAATTCAAATTCAAGATCAAGAAGGGAAATGTGTCCAAGCGAAAGAAGCTAATTGGGATTTATTCATTAATCAAAAGAATCTTTTTGACATATGTAAATCAGAAATAAGAAACTCAGAACAGGCTATTTCACAAATCTCTAATCCGAAATGCCCGATAGACCAACAAGAAATTTGGGCTGCTGGGGTGACCTATTTGCGCAGTAAAGTCGCTCGAATGGAAGAATCTAAGGAATCAGGAGGAGATACTTTTTATGATAAGGTGTATTCAGCGGAGCGACCTGAGATATTCTATAAAGGCAATAAATTAAGGTCGGTAGGCCCAGGAGGAAAAGTGAAAATCAGAAAAGATTCTAAATGGAATGTACCTGAGCCTGAATTAACACTTTTCATTAATTCACATGGAGAATTAGCCGGATACAGCATTGGTAACGATATGAGCTCTCGAGATATTGAAGGCGAAAATCCATTATACCTACCTCAAGCAAAAGTATATGATGGAGCGGCAGGTTTGGGACCCTGCCTTCTGGTCACCGAAAAACCAATTGCTCCTGAAACAGTCATTAATATGGAAATTTTCAGAGAGGGAAATCAAGTTTTTCAAGGAGATACACAAATTTCCCAAATGAAAAGAACGCATTCTGAATTAGTTCATTACTTAACCATGGAAATGAGTTTTCCTCACGGCACCTTTTTAATGACTGGCACATGTATCGTTCCAGACCCTCCATTTACCTTGCAATCAAGTGACGAAATTCTAATTACGATTGAACCCATTGGTACCTTAAAAAATATTGTTTTATAATGGAATTGAAAGGAAAACAAATGATAGGATTTTCGAATTCCCAAAAGGGTTCTCGGGAATTTCATGGATTAAATGCATCTACGGGCGAGGTGGTAGGGCCTACATTTTACGAAGCAACAATCGATGAAGTAGATGTTGCATTAATATTAGCTAAATCAGCCTTCCCAAAATACAGAAAAATTTCTGACTTAGATCGAGCCCAATTTTTATTGGCCATCATAGAGGAAATCAATGCCATAGGCGATGATTTAATCAAAACAGCTTGTGCAGAATCCGGTTTACCTGAGGCAAGAATCACGGGAGAAAGGGGAAGAACCACAGGCCAAATTAAGGCCTTCGCAGATTTTATTTCAAATGCAAGTTGGCGCAAAGAAATTCACGACCCTGCCCTTTCAGACCGACAACCCTTACCGAAACCCGATTTATTTCAAAAGCAGATTCCTTTAGGCCCAAGCGTTATTTTTGGGGCAAGTAATTTCCCTTTAGCCTTTTCAGTAGCCGGCGGAGATACGATGTCGGCCCTCGCTGCGGGTTGCCCAGTCATCTTTAAAGCACACCCTGCCCACCCAAATACCTGTGAGTTAATAGGCACCGCCATTCAAAAAGCAGCCCAAAAAACACACATGCCTGAAGGTATATTTTCAATGGTTCACGCAACGAGCCACGAAATAGGGGGTTATTTAGTCACTCATCCCATCACTCAGGCCGTTGGCTTTACGGGTTCATACCGCGGTGGAAAAGCATTATATGATTTAGCCGTTCGCAGAGCCCAACCTATTCCCGTTTATGCTGAAATGGGTAGCATCAATCCTGTTGTTTTACTGTCGGAAAAAATTAAATTGGCTGGTGAGGCATTGGCCGACGGATTAAGCCAATCGGTTTGCATGGGCGTAGGACAGTTTTGCACCAATCCAGGTCTTTTAATCCTATTAAAGTCAGATGAAGTCTTTCTTGATCTTTTAGCCAGCCGACTAAACACCATGCCTTTAGGTTCCTTTTTGACGAAAGGGATCAAAGATGCTTACGTAAATGGAACTAAATCATTAGCCAATCATGCAGGCGTTCAGCAATTAACAGCGGCCGATTTACCATCTCCTGCCCTATTTAAAACGAGTGCAAAGGAAGCTATGGATAATCCCGAGGTATTGGAGGAAGTTTTTGGGCCAAGTACCTTAGCCGTGGTCGCTGAAGATAGGGAAGAAATGATTGCATTTATAGATTCTTTGCCTGGCCAATTGACCGCTACGGTGCAAGGTGAATTAAGTGAATTAAAGAACTCTGAGGATTTAATAGAATCCCTAACTCAAAAAGTAGGTCGTATTTTATTAAATGGTTTTCCTACTGGAGTAGAGGTTTCTGGCGCTATGGTACATGGGGGTCCTTTCCCATCTACTACGGATTCCAGGTCAACTTCCGTAGGAACTCAAGCCATTTATCGGTTTACGAGACCGGTTTGTTTTCAGAATTTTTCGAGTGACATGATTCCATAATTGGGATGAATTTATAATTGATTTTATCCATAAAAAGCCAGCTTCTCAGCTGGCTTTTTTATTTGAAAATCGAGAATAATAGCTCAATTTCTAAGAGACCTTGAAAATATTAACCAAAATATCCTGATTAAGCTTTTGAACTAGGGTTTTAAGCGACTCAGCAACCAAGCATTCATTTTCTCACCTTGTTCAGGATAGGTCCAATGGCCCGTGTCTAGCGCTAAGTATAATTCTTTTGGAGCTGATATAACATTATAAGCCGCATACATCGAAGTAGGAGGACAGGTTTCATCATTATAACCCCAAGAATAATAACCAGGAACTTTTACGCGTCGCGCAAAATTCACCACATCGTAATAAGATAAGGTCGAAATTTTATCCTTTTTCTCATTCCAAGACCGATTTGCTTGATCAAAATAATGTGGCCAGCCACCTGCACGGCCAAATAAATATCCCGTCACATCTGATAATGCTGGATAAAAAGCCCCCAAACTTTTAACGCGTGAATCTAAAGCCGTGGTAATAATGGACAAAGCGCCTCCCTGACTTCCCCCCGTAACCGCTAAATTACTACCATCATATTGAGGCAAACTCGTCAGAAAATCATTTGCCCGTACGCATCCTAAATATACTCTTTTGTAATAAAAACGATCTCTATCATCCATATTGTAATTATGATACCCTGATAATGGACCTGCTCCCAAATCGGTGTAAACTGATGGGTTCATGTCAACAGGAACTCCATGAATGCCAATTTGAAATGTAATCACCCCTTTATCTGCCGTGGCCATGTCACCTCCATAAGCTCGAACACCTGCACCGGGAACGTGCAATAAAGCGGGATATTTTCCCTCTTTTTTAGGCACACATAAAATTCCATACAGTCGGGAACCTAGGCGATAATTTTGCAAATTCACATGATATACATTTGTTTTTTCTGTACACCTTTCTGGCATCAAAGTCATTTTTGCATCCATCGGAATCTTGGCCAAATCCTCTTTAGCTTTTTGCCAAAAAGCATCAAAGTCCGTTGGATTCTCAACGGTTGGCTGGATGTTTCCAGGAGCAAATCCCGCCGTGGCCAGATTACGGTATTCCTTTCCATCTACTTCAGCAATGGCAATGCAACGAAGAAATCCCGCTTTTGTCAACGTTCCTCCGTCGACTTTAATACTACCCGAAGCGGCAATCTCCGTTTTCTTTTGAGTAGGATCCTGTTTCTCAGGCCCTATTTCATACCGAACTGAAGCATTGGGAACAAGACTTCCATTCTTAGTTACCGTAATGGTAAAATTAACTTTCTCCCCTACCTGATAATTCCAATTAGCATGATCAGCAGCAACGGCTACCTTAATGATTTTTTCTGTAGGTTGGCCCAATGCCACAGACATGGCCATCATGGACAATAATCCAATAAACTGAATACGTTTCAACATCATTAATAGGTTTAAAGGTTAGTTATTTCAATTTCAAATGTAAGTAATGCAGCTATAAGTACAGTCATTTCTTGTTCAAAGTTTTTAAAATCACACACTTTGGCCTTAGCCTCAATCTTCTCACAAATTGCGTGGACTTGAGAAGCACCCAAAGTCCCAGAATTTCCTTTTAAGGTATGCAATTCAGCCTGAACCCCCTGACAATTATCCAATTGACCCGCCTTTTTAGCGGATTCAATTTGCTCTTTGGCTTCGATAATAAATTCCAATAACATCCCTTTGACAAAAGCCAAATCACCCCCCATGGCCTCAGACAGTGCATGTATAACATCTGTGTCCACCACAAGTTGAGTTTTGTTTTTTAGGGCTAGGCCGAATTCTGTCTTCAGATTTTTTTCTTTTTTTCCTGTAACCCACTGAGTCACCATCTCAATTAACGATTGAGCGCGGATAGGTTTGGCTAAATAATCATCCATGCCAGCTGCCATAAATCGCTCACGATCTTCTTTCATCGCGTAAGCCGTCATGGCTATGATAGGAGGCAAATCAGCTAGATTCAATTGCTTCAATTGCTTTGTCGTTTCCATTCCATCCAACTCAGGCATTTGAATATCCATCAAAACTACGTCATAAGTCACATCAGTTTGCAATTTTAAAATAGCCTCTTTTCCACTCGATACTGAATCGACCTGACATCCCGACTTAACCAATATTTGACTCGCGACTTTTCGGTTTGTCGCATTATCGTCGACCAATAAAATAGTGGGCCTTAATTCACTCAATTTCCCACGAATCTCAAATATTTTATCCTCTTTATGTTCAATAGCAAATGCACGGTCTCCTATTTTTAAATTGATGGTAAACCAAAAAGTACTACCCACGCCCACCGTAGATTCAACGCCCACATCTCCATCCATCAGTTTACATAGCTCACGCGAAATGACTAAACCTAAGCCTGTTCCTCCATGAACTTTCGTGGTGGAATTATCAAGTTGCTGGAACGAATTAAATAGTATTTTCAAATCGTCCTCACTAATTCCAACTCCCGTATCAGTTACTTTAACATGTAAATCAAACCGATCATCTATTTTATTTAAGACCGAAACGGAAATTTGAATGTTACCATTCTCCGTAAATTTGAGTGCATTTGAAGTCAGATTTGATAATATTTGCAACAAACGAGTTTCATCCACCTGTACACATTCAGGAATATCTTTTGCCAAATCAAAGGTTAATTTATTTCCTTTCTGCTTAGCAATTTGAGAAAACAAAGCCATCAAACGCTCGAAAACATCCCTTAAAATAATATCTCGAGGATGTAAAGCCATTTTACCCGATTCGATTTTCGCTAAATCTAAAATATCATTTAAGATATTTAAAAGCGTATCCGATGATTTTTTGATCGTTTGAACATAATCCATTTGTTCCATATCCAAGCTCGTATCACTCAGCATATCCACCATCCCAATTACTCCATTCATCGGCGTGCGAATCTCATGGCTCATATTAGCCAAAAACTGCTCCTTAACTTTGAGCGAATATTCCGCCTGCTCGCGAGCATATACCAAATCCCTTTGGTATTTTTTCAAATCGGTAATATCACGGGCGATACCTGAAACTTCTTGGATCGACCCCTGGGCTGAAATTGGATTTAAATAAACTTCAAGCCATTTTTCAACGCCCTCCGTCGTCTTTAACTCAAGCTGAAAATGCTGTTTATTACCCCGAAAAGCAGCTTTGTATTTTTCTTCCAAGGGACGGCGCTCTTCAGGTGGCACGAGTTTAAAACCCATAGTCTCCGTTGAAAAATTTAATTGAGGCTTCATATTAAGCTGTTCCTCTAATAATTCAGCATACTCGAGGTTAAAACTTGTCAACATCAATCGCTTGTTGACCGACCACATTAAATGAGAACTGCCCTCGAAAATAGCACTTAATCGAGCTGTTTCTCGAGCCAAAGCCTCTTCTGCCTGTTTCCTCGCGATAGCTAGCGCTACTTGGCCCGAGATAAAATTCAACAACTCTAAATCGCGATTTTCGTACTTGTTGACCCTTTCATACGATTTGACC
This sequence comes from Spirosoma fluviale, assembly GCA_945906795.1. Classification (GTDB taxonomy): domain Bacteria; phylum Bacteroidota; class Bacteroidia; order Cytophagales; family Spirosomataceae; genus Aquirufa; species Aquirufa fluvialis_F. The sequence continues at coordinate 68,283 of CAMDRO010000002.1, read as the reverse complement.
CCAATAATACCCGTAACCCGATCACCGATTCGTAAAGGCACACAAAGCATCACTTTAGGCACCACACCATATAAATAAATGACCTTCTCTTCGGCCAATTTACGAATTTCATCATCGTGCAAAATCAATGGCTTATTCGCCATAATGGCATATTCAGTCAAACCATTTCCTAATTTTCGCTTCGTAAAATGAACCCTAGAATTGAAATATTCATCGATGTAATAAGGGAAATACAAAAAACTTTTAGCCGGATCATATTGGGCAATAAAAAAATTCTTCACATCGATCACCTCCCCTAATTGTTTGTGGATATTCACATACAAATCATCCAGGTTCGTGGAATTTATCGCCACTTGGGCAATGGAAGAAAACAATTTATTGGCTCGCTCAGCTCGAACTTTTGCGGTTGAATTATGTAAAATACACCGATAGGCCGTTGGCACCCCCTTTTCAAAGCGACAAGTTACCGAGCCACTAACGTACAATCGGCGACCATCCTTGCGCTTAAACACGGCGGTAAACTCTGAGAGTTCTTCTCCTTTGCCCAGTTTTGTAAATTGATCTAGGGTAATATGCGCAAACTCAGGATGTAAAACATCCTGTAATTTCAAATCCTTCGCTTCCTCTTCTGTATAGCCCATGGTCTCAAGCCAAGCCTTATTGACAAACAAAAACCGACCCGAAATACCTGTAATTTGGATCAGATCGGTGGTATTGTTGATCAAGTCTTGAAGTTGGGAGTTCGATCTATTTAGCGCTTCGCTTACCTTTTTTCGCTCCGTAACATCCTCTCCTATGATACTCAAAAAGGTATTTGAATCCGATTCACTCACGATAGTGGAAGAAACCTCCACCCATTTTACGGCGCCAGTTTTGGTGATGTAATTCCTTTCTCTTTCTTCAAATAATCCACCAGACGCAATTGCCTTATTAAATGAAGCACGTCTTGCATCACTTTCATCGGGGGGCAATAAAGTAGAGAAAAAATCTTTCCCATTTAATTCCGATGGCTCATAGCCTAAAATAGTATGTGTAAAGGCATTGGCATGGACAATGATCCCGTCCGTTGACATAATAAGACCAAAAAGCTTGACACCCTCTAATGTCCTTATCAAATTATCAGTGGAAGCCTGCTCCATGGGTAAATTTAAAATTTTGCTTAAATGTACGAAAAAGGGCTTAATTTTACTCCATAAACCCAGGAGCGCACGTGCAAGTAAGAGCAAAGAAAAGTCTAGGACAGCATTTTTTAAAGGACTTAGATGCTGCCAAGCGAATTGTGGATGGGCTTCAACCTAATGGTGCTTATCAAAAAGTGTTGGAAATAGGACCAGGAATGGGGGTTTTGACGCAGTTTTTGGTCAAAAAAACGGAATACCAAACTTCATTAATTGAGATAGATCAGGAATCAGTCGCCTACTTAAGAAAAAATTACTTGGAGTTTACCGGACCTAGGTTGATCGATGGCGACTTTTTAAGGTATCCATTAGAAAATATTTTTGGTGAAGAAAAATTCGGGATTGTTGGCAATTTCCCCTACTTCATCTCGACCCAAATATTTTTCCGAGTCCTTGAATACAAAGATCAATGTGTCGAAATCGTAGGCATGTTGCAAAAGGAAGTGGCCGTAAGATTAGCGGCAAAACCCGGCAACAAGGATTATGGCATATTAAGTGTTTTACTTCAGGCCTATTATGACATCGAATATTTATTCAGCTTAGGACCTGAGGCGTTTGTGCCGCCCCCAAAAGTCAATTCAGGCGTCATACGATTGGTCCGCAATTGGGACAAAAAACTCGAATGTGACCCTTTAAAATTTAAAGCCTTGGTCAAAATGGCGTTTAACCAAAGGCGGAAAACACTGAGAAATGCCCTTAGATCCTTGCAATTACCGGAACATCCTCTTCTAAGCAAAAGAGCTGAGCAATTAGGCGTTCCCGAATTCACCGAATTGACTGAATTGTGGAAAGCTCAGGGATACCCAGGGGCTTAATTCACGATATCTTCCTTTCAAATTGCCTGATTTAAGCCAATATTTTATAAATTTGTAGATTATTCATTTTCTTAACCTCAAATCATGGAAGTAGTAAACACACAACACCTTCCGTTTGAACTCACAAAAGAGTATTTAGAAGAGGTTCGCTTGTTGATCCAAAATCAGGCGACAGAAGAAATTATTCAAAAAACAGACGAACTTTTTCCGGCTGATATCACCAATATCTTAATTGAATTAACGGGGGCAGAAGCTAAATATATCGTACTCCTTTTAGATACTAAAATTGCCGCTGAGATTATCTCAACCATCGACGCGGATGACCGTAAAAAGTTTTTAAAAAATTTCACGTCAAATGAAATAGCCGAATATATCGACGTCATCGATTCAGATGATGCGGTTGATATTTTAAACGAGCAACCCGTTCGCGTGCGAGAAGAAGTGATCGCGCTTTTAAAAGATCGCGAGCAAGCCAGGTTCATTATTGACCTCATGCATTATGATGAGGATTGTGCTGGGGGATTAATGCAAAAGGAATTAATCAAAATAAATGTCAAGCAAACGGTTACTGAATGTGTGGAGGAAATTCGCCGACAAGCCGAAGATGTGGAGAAAGTATATTCCGTTTATGTGGTAGATGACGATGGCAAATTGCTAGGAACCGTTTCTTTAAAGAAAATAATTTTAGCCAAACGAGGGTCTAAAATTCAAGATGTATACGAAGACGATGAAATAGTGTCCGTTCAAACCTACGTGGCCGGGGAAGAAGTAGCCGACATTATGCAAAAATATGACCTTGAAGCGATTCCTGTGATCAACATTCAAGGTCGTTTATTAGGCCGAATTACCATTGACGATGTGGTCGATTTTATCACTGAATCAGCCCAAGAGGATATTCAAGTCATGGCCGGTATCTCCGAGGACGTGGAAGAAGATGACTCCATTTGGCTTTTAGTTCGTTCCCGTCTACCTTGGTTAATTGGCGGTATGGTCGGCAGTTTTCTAGCCGCCAAAATCATCGATCGATTCGACGATACCATAGCCCTTTTACCAGCCATTTCCGCATTTATCCCTTTAATTGGCTCAACGGGAGGTAATGTGGGGATTCAATCTTCTTCTTTAATCGTTCAAAGTTTGGCCGACAAAAGTGGTCTCGATACCACCCTTTGGAAACGACTTCAAAAAGTTTTAATCGTGGCTTTCATCAATGCCACCATTGCTGCCATTTTTGCTTTTGGATGTTCCTTACTTGTTGATTCAGGCGAAATTATGTTGTCAACAACCGTGTCGATTTCACTCTTTGCCGTAGTTATGCTAGCCTCATTGATGGGAACCATCACTCCTTTGATTTTAAACCAATTGAAAATTAATCCTGCCGTGGCGAGTGGCCCATTTATCACCACGACCAATGATATATTAGGGTATGGGGTCTATTTTATGATTGTCTATTTATTATTGTAGGGGATGATCGCGGTAGTCCAACGGGTTTCAGAGGCTCAGCTTCATGTCAACGGTCAATTACATGCCAAAATAGATAAAGGTTTTGTGGTCCTTTTGGGTATACATGAATCAGATACCATCGAAGATGTCAACTATTTATCCAGTAAAATTTCTGACTTGCGTATTTTTTCAGATGAAGAAGGAAAAATGAATTTAGACCTGTCCCAAGTTGATGGCGACATTTTATTGGTCAGCCAATTTACCTTAATCGCATCGACCAAAAAAGGAAATCGGCCTAGTTTCATTGAGGCGGCTCGACCAGAAAATGCGATGCCCCTTTATGAGGAAATGAAAAAACAATTAACGTTTAAACTCGCTAAACCTATTCAAACAGGAGTTTTTGGCGCAGATATGCAAGTTTCATTGATTAATGATGGACCTGTAACCATCATGATCGACTCAAAAAATCCAAGCTAATGACCCTACAAGAATCACAAGAATTAGTCGATAAATGGATCAAAGAAGTGGGTGTTCGATATTTTAACGAGCTCACCAACATGGCCATGCTGACAGAAGAGGTGGGTGAAGTGGCCCGCATTATTGCCAGAAGATATGGGGAACAATCAGAAAAAGAGTCCGACAAAAACAAAGATTTAGGGGAAGAAATGGCGGATGTTTTGTTTGTGCTGATCTGTTTGGCCAACCAAACGGGAGTTGATTTACAAGAGGCATTCACTAAAAGTCTATTGAAAAAAACCGAAAGAGATCAGGAAAGACATCAGAATAACCCAAAACTAAAATCATGAAAATTTTATTTTTAGATGGGTTTACCCTGTTTCAAAAGGATTTAGACAGGTCAATTTTTGAAAAATACGGTGAAGTAATTTTTCGAGATCGTACTTCTCGAGAAGAATTAAAAAAAGTAGACCAATCCATCGAGGTAATTTCAACTAATAAATGTCCCATTGGCGCCGATGATCTATCTTTATTTCCAAACCTGAAACTGATTTTGGTTTCAGCCACTGGATATAATATCGTGGACGTTCAGGCATGTACGAAAAAAGGAATTCAAGTTTCCAATGTCCCCAATTATGGAACGTTTTCGGTAGCCCAACATGCCTTAGCGATGTTGCTGAATTACAGTAATCAGGTAGATTTACATGAAAAATCGGTCAAAAGAGGAGAATGGAGTAACAATCAAGATTTTTCCTATACCCTTAGTCCCATTCGCGAATGGCATGGGAAAATTGTAGGGATTGTTGGAATGGGCAACATAGGACAGGCATTTGCCGGCATGGCTGAAAGCTTAGGCATGCAAGTGATTTATCATCATACGAAAGATTTAAACCTAGTCAATCGCAAATTTGTCAGCATAAATGAATTAGCATCAGCGTCAGATGTCGTTAGTTTACATTGCCCCCTCACGGTACAGACGGATAAAATGATCAATCGTGAATTTCTTTCCCTTATGAAAAACAGTGCAATTTTAATTAATACTTCGAGAGGGGGATTAATTCATTCGTTCGATTTAAAATCAGCTTTGGTCTCAGGCCAAATAAGCGCGGCGCTCCTGGACGTGTTAGAGGTAGAACCACCGGCAGCTGACCACCCACTCATTGGAATTCCAAATGCCGTCATCACTCCTCACATTGCTTGGATTAGCTTGGAAGCAAGAAAAAGGATTGTCACTTCACTAGAGAATACATTGTCGATGTATCTAAAAAGCACTAAAGTCAACTGCGTCAACCCTAATTTTTAGGGACTTGGCTTTTCTGAATACGGCTGCCTATTTTCTTTCCTTCTGATTTTGAAGGGATTTTGGGGATGACAATGGATATTAAATCTAGTTTAGGATTTAGTTTTTGAATATCAGGATGCCTCACATCGAACTCAACTTCTCCAGAAATCATTTGATATGCTTCATCCGAAAGGCCTTCATGTTCATTTGAAACATCAGAAAATACTGCCAAATGGCTCAGAGTCGAATCTCCTGTTAATTTCCCCCCTTCCCAACTTACTACTGAGCCTCCATGAGACCAATTAAAACCAGACATGGTAAAGTTTTTCGCGTTTACTGCTTGGACTTCAGTCAATGTCATGCCCAAGTAAAGACCTGAATTTGTTTTCCAATCAGAACTCTCTCCTTTAATCGTCACATCTACAATGTTCGCATCATGAAAATACACAAACGCTTGTTTAGTCGAATTAGGGAAAATAATACTGCCCCTCAAGGTATCATCCCCAATCACCCAAGAAGTATCATTGATGACATTTTCCGCTCCATATTTCAAATGTAAGCCATCTAAAGTCTGACAATCAAGCACTTCATTTAAACTACCCAAGGCTTGGATTTGCTTTTTTTCCTGTGAACAGGCAATTGAGAATACAATTAAAATAAACAAGAATGACCTTTGAAACATATTTGAATGATTTAAAAACAAAAATAATCAAAAGAAAAAGATACAGGTTTTCGAAACTAGTTACCTGACAAAAATCAATTATTAAAAGGAATAGCCAAACCCGGCATTAAAATTAAGTCCTTGAACCGCATAATTCATATAGCGTTGATACGCTTTGCCAGTCAAATTATTTCCCTGAATGTGAAAACTCGTGTTGGGGTTGAATTGATAGTGCAACTTAACATTTAAGTCCATGATGTCCTCTAATTCTACAGCCTTTTGAGTTTTTGCATCACGGGCAAATAAGCCTTTAATGATATATACATCGGGTGACAATAAAAGTTTGTCCGATAGTCGAATCGAGTTGGTCCAAGAAGCCATCAAATTAGGTCGATGAAACGGTTTGTCAATGATTAGATTATCGTACGACGCCGCGTCAAATTTTATTCCCGTCGTAATTCCCTCAGCCATCTTAAAATTAAAGTGACCCGTTAAATTGACTACTTTCACCTTCTTCTCATCCCCCATATAAATCAATTCAAAAGCCCCATTCTGTGCCGTTGAATTAACAAAAAATGGAAGATCAGCATATTCAGAATAAGCATACTTAAGCTCAAAATCGACATATTTTTCTGTAGTCCCTTTGATTCCTCCATACACATTTCCAACTTGACTTGTATTTTTAATCTGGGTTTTGGCTCCAAGCCAAGGCAATTCTGCTGAGAAGTTGGCCAACGAATTAAACTGCACATCGCCTCCTACCCCACCAAACAAATGAAAAATATCAGAAGGGGCATAGTCAATAGAAATTTGAGGAAAAACGCTTCCTTGTGATTTAGTCGCTATCCCATCACTCGAATTAATGATATTTAAACCGACCTGCAAAGCGATCCGAGCACCAGAAAACTGAATTTTAGGCTTTAATCGATAAAATTGTCTACTGAGATTTATGCCCTGCTTGAGTTCCGATAAGATAAAATCTGCATCTAGTTGGCCTGTTAAAGTAGAACTAAAATCGCTTGAATATTGAAATTTGGATTGAGAAACCCATTCCGTCTCATTTCGTTGGTTTGAGAAATAATTAAAGGATGTAGCACCTGAATAATCAGATTTACCCTCCTTGTCCGAATTACTAAAATTACCTGAAACTAGAAAGCGATTATTGACAAGCTCTATATCCCGTATCGTATAATACTTGGGGATTTCTGCCATTCCATAAAAAGCAGAGGTGTTTTCTTTATACGAAACTCGACTATCCCAAAAAACTTTCTTACCAAAACTCCGACTCGAGAAACGAAATTCATTCTCACTTCTTCCAGAAAATTCATTTAACACAGAGCCTGATTGATTGGCATCATGATTAACATATAAACCTAAAAACTTATTCTCACTCGGCGCATAACCTGTATTAAAATTAAATAAAGTTCGGCCATAATTTCCAATTCCAAATTTGGCAATATTAGTGTTTTTAACGGTTATAATAGCTAGTTTTGAACCATTAACTTGTAATTTCAAAGCTTCAGGTTCCATAAACTTAGCCAACGAATCTAAGGGCCAATCCCTTGAATCCATTTTTAATATAACGGATGGTGATTCTATTTTAAAGGAAGGCAATTCTTCAAATTTACGATCTGAAACCTTTAAATCAATCGTCTTTTTTGCTCCTCCAAACGTGGTTATTATACTCCGATCAATCGTACCTTTTTGCGCCCATAAGGTAGGAGTAGCAAGCAAGCCAACAAGCCACAAAAAATGAGTCAGAAGTATCCTATTGCCATTAACCACGTGTGTTTTCATTGATGACATACTTATTTTAATGCTTGTAATTTAACTTTGGCTAACTTTTTAACGTCAGCATCGCTCGAACTTTCAATTAAACTAGATAAAATAGCTTTACTTTGTGGAACATTTTTCAAATTGGCAAAATTATCTGCCAATAATAAAAATGCTTTCCCTACAATTGAGGCTTCCGCATCATAAAAACGACCGGCCTTATCCACAAAGTTTAACTTAATAAAATCATTCGATTCCTTGTATTTGGAATCATTCGACATCATGGTCGCCAGTCGCAAGGAGGCCTGAGCTCCTTTTGAAAATGAGTCGAATTTTGTCGTTTCGTTTAACCATTGTATTTCTTTTTGCTTGTCCCCTTTCAATTCATAACCTTTTGCGATTTCCTCCGTGTAGGTGGATAAAACGAGTGAATCTTTGGTCGCCAATTGGCCAAATTGATTTGCCGCAGAGTCTAAATACCCCATTTTCAAATATCCTTTCATAATGCCCGTGCTCGATAAGGCATGAAGCGAATCAACCGAACTTCTAAATACTTTTTTATAGAGATCCGTCGACTGAGAATAATTTTTTAATTGGAAATGAGATTCTGCAACATAATAATTGGCCTGAACAACACTTTCGAATGTTGGATATTTTAATAAAAATTTTTGACCTAAAAGCGTTACTTCTTTGTATCGTTTTGAAATAAAACTCATTCGAACATTTTCAAAACTCCTATCCGCATTGTCTTCATCCTCTGGGTTGGCTAATTCGAATTTTTCTGAAATTGCGATAAATTCAAGCGAACGATTGGTTCGGGTTAACATTTCCCGCAGTCCGACAATGGCATCTTTAGCGGATGGATCTTTAGGGAATTCAGTCACTATCCGCCTATAATCATCGGAAGCCGCAAAAAACTGCCCAGTATTTTCATAGGATTGCCCCTTAATCATTAATGATTTTATTAAAAGCGCCGGTGCCAAATTAGGTTGATTAACTAACTCATACAGACCTTTAATAACTTTAGCATAGGCCTCATTTGTTTGCAATCTGAAAAGACAATCATAATAGCGATAGGTATTAAAATCTGTCTCTTCTCCAGATTTACCCACTTTCAATAGCTTTTCGTATTCTATTGAAGCCTCCTTGTATTTTCTTAGATCATACAAAATAGAAGCTTTACGCATGATTATTTCAAATTTATTTTCAGGTGAAATCGAGCTGGCTAAGTCAAAATATTTAATTCCTTCGGTTAACTTACCCGCGGCCACAGATACCTCAGCTAAATTTAAATAGGTATTGTATTTGGCCGTTAAATCTTTGATGTTGGTTTCATACTCCACAAAATATTGTTGGGCTTTTTCATACATCGCCATATAGGTAAAAGACTGAGCTAAACTTAACCTAACTCGCTGCTTAAGGCCATCCATGTCGGCATTTGATGAAATATCTGATAATAAATTCATGTATACTTTAACCGCTTCAGGATTCCGATTGGTCTTAGACAGTATTTCTCCCTGTCCGTATTTAGCATAAGCAGCTATTTCGGAATTCACCGGATAGCTCATCGATTTTTTGAAATCAGACAAGGCTTCAGTCAAATCACTGGATTTATATGCTCGATTAGCCTTTTCATATAACAAGGACTGATAAATAGCTTGCACATCTGCATTTTGACCTTTTGATTGTTTCAAATAAGCCTCAATCGCACCTAAATTACCCCAATTGCTTACCGTAAAAACCCTCAACTTCAACAAATCATTGAGATTTTTTCCTTTAGGAAAACGTTTGTTGCACTCATCAATCTCACTTAATGCAGCGGTAAATTTCTTTTGATCATTCAGAATACCAATTTTCTTGAGATAGGCATCTTGGGAAACCATTGGATCAAAGTTGGCCGATTTAACTAAATCAAAAGACTTAAGCGCCACATCCTTTTGACCCAAAGCTTCCAACACCAACCCTTTATTATATTCGACATGCTGTCCTAATGAATCCTTGACAAAGGCCATGGATTCAAACTCACTTTTGGCATCTTTGTAGTTCTTGATTTTAAATAAGGCAAATGCTTTTTTAAAGGTCAATAATCGTGTAATTCGCTCTGGATATCTCGTGAATAATTGTTGGTATACCTGATAAGCCTCTTGGAAGTCTTCCCGCTGAAACCTTAAATTACCGACCATCAAGCCAATGTCATCGAGCTTAATTTTGGAATTTGAATTTTTCAAAAGAGGACCTGCATAAGCTAAAAGCTCCGTGAACTTTTCTTGTTTTAGTAAGGCACTTGTAATCCATCGTGGCGCTTCAAGGCCATAAATTGATTCCCCTTCAATGAATTTAAAATCTTCAATAGCCAAATCATAATGCTTGCTATTAAAATTTATTAGGCCAGAAAAATAAGCAGCAGGTTGTGAAAACTCTTCTTCCGGTTCAGACTTTATTTGATTAAAAATACCATGCGCTTCGTCTTTTTGACCTATTTGGTAATAGGCCACGGCCAGTTTAAACTTGAATTCTATGTTGGTCAATGAAGCTTTGGACAAATACTTGATAGCGCGTTTCCAATCCCCCGCCTCGTAAAAATAGATTCCTAAATCACGAACGAGATCTGCTGAATACGGATTTTTGGGATAATTTTCGACAAAGCGATTGGCCAAAACCTCAGCCTCTGGACGCATAGAATAAATTGAACACATGCACAATAGATATTCAGCTGATATTTTTTCACTGAGCATTTCAGCATTCGTTTCGGTTAGTCCATACAGATAGGTCCTAAATGCCTCTTGGGCAGCCAAATAATTTCTAGCTTCAAAAAAGGATTTACCTTGCCGATAATGAATTAAATGATCGGTAGAACTTTGAGTTTGTTGACCAAAAACCGATCCACAAGAAATAAAAAATAAAAATATAAGTAATCGAAAAAAGGATATACTATTTCTCATTAAAACCAATAGAATAATTAGGGTTAATACAATAATACAACATAAATTTCAATATATAATCGGATATTAAACGGTTATTTAAGAATTTAATTATTAATAAATGCCACAATTTTCTATAAATTTGAAAATTAATAAATAAACCAAGAAATGGCCGTTCTATCATATCTTAAAAATACCATCCATTTTATTATTTGTGCTACATTTTTGCTAGTTGCGACGAGCATGTTTGGACAGGACAATATAAAAAAAACTCCCCCTATCAAATTAGGCGGATACTTGATTTATGAAAAAAATGGTCATGGGCTTATCGCCACGGTGGAGCTTGTTGGCAAAGGAGATTTCAGCGACGCCAAGAAAAAATGTGATGACTTAAATGCTAATGGATTTGATGATTGGCGACTACCGACCAAAGAAGAATTTGACCTTATTCATCCCAAATTAAATTTTAAAAAAATGGGTAATGCAGGAATTTTTAAATCAAATTGGTACTGGACATCGTCTGAAATTGACAAAGGAAATGCATGGACTCACAATTTAAATACGGGAATGCAATCCAGTTATTTTAAAGATTTCAAATGCAATATTATGGCCGTAAGAAGCTTCTAAACCAAATCAACTTATGAAAAATGTAACCTTATTATGCTTACTATTCATTTCATTTCAATCTGTTTCTTCTCCCAAAAAAGAGAAATGGATTAAACTTTTTAATGGTAAAAATATAAAAAATTGGACGGTTAAAATCCATCACCATGAAGTGGGGGAAAATTTTGGCAATACATTTAGAGTCGAAGATGGGATCATCAAAGTTCGATATGATCAATATGATAAGTTCAATGAGCGTTACGGGCATTTATTTTTCAACACACCTTACTCCTATTATACCTTAAAATTAGATTACAGGTTTACGGGCATTTGGCGTAAAGATGCGCCCTCCTACACAGAAAGAAATTCTGGTATTATGTTTCATTCCCAGGACCCAAAAACAATTCTCAAAGAGCAAGACTGGCCGATTTCAGTGGAAATGCAATTTCTAGGTATGCTTGCCGATGGCAAACCAAGGCCCACAGGAAATATGTGTTCTCCGGGTACTGACGTGGTTTACAATGGCAGAATTGACCCAAGACATTGTATCAATTCAACGTCAAAAACGTATGATGGAGACCAATGGATTCACGTGGAGTTGATCGTGAGAGGAGATTCTTTAGTCACTCATATGATTAATGGTGAAACCGTATTGGAATACACAAATCCTCAAATGGGGGGAGGAGTCGCTAATCGCTTTAATCCGGCATTTAAAATCGATGGCCAACTTTTAAAAAGTGGATTTATAGCCTTGCAAAGTGAAGGCCAAGAAATTGATTTTAAAAATATTGAATTGCTGGATATGTCTAAGCAGAAATAATGGACTCATATTTTTTTAATTGGCGGTTCATCACTCGAAACCAAATAGGCGGAAATAAAGCTAAAACAATCATCCCAGGATATCCTGTGGGCATTTGTGGCGCATCATCATGATGCCGTAGCACTTGATATTTCCGAGAGGCTAAATAATGGTGATCGCTATGTCTGCTTAATTCAAAAAGCATCAATCGCCCTAACAAATGATTGCTATTCCATGAATGTTTGGGCAAAACTCGTTCGTAATTTCCGTTTGGATTACGCTTGCGCAAAAGTCCATAATGTTCAATATAATTAACGGTTTCCAGCAATAATGCGCCAATGATGGCAGAAACCAGAAAATACAAAAGGGTATAAAGCCCAAAAAAATATCCGATCAACACCATTAAAATCACCTGAGCAAGCGTAAAAAACAACATCTCATTTTGAGGATTTAAAAAACCTAATCCCTTCTTTTTTAATTCATCCAAGTTTATTTTCCAAGCTTTGGCATAGGTTCCAAAAACGGTCTGTGGCCAAAAAGAATAAATCGATTGGCCTAAAATGGCAGAACTAGGATCCTGATCCGTGGCCACATGTGCATGATGCCCCTTATTATGCTCGATAAAAAAGTGGGTATATAAACTTGTCAGCAACAATACTTTCGCCAAAAACTGATCAAAACCAGATTTCCTGTGCCCTAATTCATGCCCTACATTAATCCCAAAAGTCCCACATAAAACTCCCATGGAAATTATTTGGCCCATTAAATCAAATCCTGAACGCTCTGCTATGTTGGAAAGAAAAACGTAAAGACTCCCATATTGTAATAGCACAACCGCATACAATATCCAATCATAAAATTTGTCATTTCTGATTTGATTCTCAACCTCTTCCCCGACATTTTCAGGGACGGGTTTCATGATTAATTCTAAGATGGGAATGATAAAAAAAATGTATATGGGCACGAACCAACAAATTAGTCCATGTGATTTAAAACTGATGATGGCCAATACAAAAATAAAAAAAGGACTCAAGTATCGAAATGGCCTCAAGATTAATTTTTCCATGTTCATTTATATTTACTCAAATATAAAATAAATTGTACCTTTAAGCATAAAAATAAGCTCATGAAATCGATTTATTTAATTGTATGCCTTGCTCTTAGCACTTTCGCAAACGGACAAAACACGGTAAACAAAAATACACAGGACTCAACCCTAGCCAATTTTTCCATCATTCTGAAAGACCAGTTTATTCTAACTGGAAATAAAATCAGCGAAAATGAATCGAGCATTTTGTTTCGAGATTTCACTTTGGGAGAAATCAGCCTACAAAAATCGAATATTCTAAAAGTTTCTGAGTTAAAAGGTGAACTATATGTAGAACTAATTTTAAATGATGGAAAAACCATTTTAGGGAAATTAGCTTCAAAAACGGAATCGACTTTACGTATATTAACAAAAAATTTAGGTCAGATTACCCTCTCAAAATCAGCCATTAAATCAATAAAAATCATCGAGGACAGTCAAATCAAAAATGGGCAATACCTTTTTCCTAACCCACACCCAACGCGTTATTTCTTCGGCCCATCAGCCATACCACTTAAAAAAGGCGAGAAATATTTTCAGAACGCATACCTTTTATCAAACAGTATACAAATTGGCCTTAGTGATCAGTTTTCCATCGGTGGAGGAGTCGTCGTACCCTTCTTATTTTACATCACCCCAAAGTTTGGCAAAAAAATAAGTGAAAATGTGCATGTGGGCGGTGGAATTTTAATCGCAAGTTCCCTCATTAGTAATTTGAATTTGGGCGTTGGCGTAGGATATGGTTCATTAACCTTGGGCTCAAACGAAAACAATGTGACTTTGAATGTTGGCTGGGGCGCCACTAAAGGCGACTCCTATGACGCGGTAAGCAACACCAGTAGGACTTCATGGAGTTTTGCCAATAAACCCATGTTTACATTTTCAGGAATGACACGAATTTCCCGAAGGTGTATGTTGGTCAGCGAAAACTGGATTTTCGCGGTGAATGAATATACCTATGATGATCGAATGAAAGCCAATGGCATTATGCAAGCTAATGGCGTTAAAAGCAATTACAATGGCGTCCTTTCGGGCGGAGTAAGAATTATGTTGGAAAAAAGTTCCTTCGACTTTGGTATTTTATCCCCCATGGGCGTTAGCACCTCTGCCATGGGAATTCCATATATCGATTACGTAATCAAATTTTAAATTGAATACGTTAATTCATTCTTTTTAACGGTCGGATCCATTAAATAGGTAAGCACTGTACCGCTGTTTAAAAGCTCGACAACCCGAAAACCTTTGTGTGGAGTTCCCCAACTACCTCCAATGTGTGAGTCAAATAAGAATGGCAATTTACCGACCATTTGTACCCCGTCTTGATCATGTTCATGTCCGTGAAAAACGGCGCGTATATTGGAATATTTTTTAATTAATTCAAAAAATGCAGGTGTTTCAATACCGTTCTTAGTCCACTTAGCTTGGGGAATATGTAAAAACAAAAATATATTTTTGCGTTTTTTATTGGCTTCCAATTGGGCTTCCAACCAAGCCAAATCAGGAGAAACATAAGTTCCCTGCTCATTAGAGGTGTCGCCTAACAAGACCAATGAATTTTTTACGAATTGTTGATGATTCAAAGGCATGTTCCACACTTGCTCCCAATAGTCCGACGAACATTTATCATGATTTCCTCGGGTTACAAAATAGGGAACTTTTAATCCATCTATCTTCTGTTTTGCTTGAGATAAAAACGACTTTTCATCATGCACAATATCTCCATTCATGACACAAAAATCCAGAGGATTTGAACCATGAAATAAATTAATTTTCTCAATGATTGTATCCATCATAGCTTCATAAGGAGTATTAGGCTGTCCATAATGTGCATCTGAGGCCACCGCAAATCTCATTTTAACCTGATCCTTTAATGCGTCTACATCCTGTGCAGAAAGAGACTGAAACCCTCCGCCCATAAAAAAAGCAGATGCAAAAGAGATATTTTTTACAAAATGTCTTCGTGAGAGTTGATCTTGATTTTTCATAATTAATTTTTCTTAAATATAATGAATGGAACAGCAACAGAGGTTAAATAAACAGAATTTTGTGTTAATTTTTCATTAAAACATTCCCAAGGTGATCCAAAATTCTCCCCTTTCCTAAAGTCTCCCTCTCGTAATTCTTGCATATATTCTTTGGCTAATTTTTGTGCTGATGGGGGATCCACATATGCGATGGCCTGACAAACCCAAGCTACCGGCGTACCCCAATAGGCGCCATTTTGATAGGTATTAATAGGAACGACACTTTTTTCCCAAGCAGATGTGGCACTAAAATCATCCGATTTAATGACATGCCGAATATTTCCTTTTTGAGCAAGCTCCCCTTTTACATAAGCATCTCGTAAATATTGAGCTGCTTTTAACCGAGATTGGCCCGTTAAAACCCCTAAATAGATCGCTAGAGAAGTAGCCCAAACATCTGCTTGAGCACTCCTTCCCGTACTAGCACGAAGCATACCTTGAGTATCTATAAATGTTTGTGCAATCGATGCCTTCAATAGCTTCGCCTCTTGTTGATGGCGTAAGGCCTTCGGTTTATTCCCCATTTTTGAATACAAATAGGCCATTTGCAAAGCTGCTTGATATTTCAAAAGGGAGGCATAGCATAATTTTCCTGTGATATAAATGGCATCACGGAATCCAAAATCAACTCCCCTATTTTCATCATTGACCTCAATGACCTTAGAAACAGGATCAAAAGGTGGCATTTGATAGGCTAATTCCAATCGGTCGATCAATCTAACACCTTTAATTTCTTTCGACAATTGTGCTGTTTGGGAAAACGATTGAACATAAAAATAGGCCATTTGTATGAAAAAAAATGGATCACAAAAGGGCGGCTGCATCCCCCATTTTTTATCCCCTTGGTTTTCAAAACTGTAGGTTCCCGGAAAATAAATCGGCTTCCCGTCATCGATCCGAATGTGATCAGCAATGGAACCTTTGGGAATACTAGTTCCCCATTTAGTCCGTAATAGACTGTCTGATTGCGTGCTTGCCGTCAAGTCCAACATATGCTTTTGTTCTTTTTCAGACACGAATCCCGTTTCAATGGACATGGCATAATCGCGTATCCAAAAAGCCGGATAAGAAGTTCGACCACCGGGTCGGATCAAAACGCCCTCTGTTTGGTTCGGCCCAAAGTCCTTCGAAATTTTTTGACCCGGATAAATTCGAGATGCTTCCATCACATCCTTGACCATCTGTTCCAAAAACCTTAGATCCTGAGCATCCAACAAATTTTTATGCTGCCCCTGAATAAGGGTACAAGGCAATAAAAGTATCGTAAAAAGTAGAATACGAATTTTAAAATGCATTTATTTTTTTAATAACCAAATGTCAAAAACTTTGGAATGCTGACGCCAATTTAAATGTGATTCTTCTGGCTCATCAAAAGTTATATCAATTTTCCCATCACTTACATACTGAGGGCTTAGTTGAAATTCCTTAAATTCCTCCATTCCTTTTTTATACAAGGTTGGAGCAATACGAACTCCGTCTACACGCAATAATGCATCTCCATACCCTGAAATCCGAATGGTATACATGGCATTGGGGTCTAAATCTGCATATTCCAATTTAGGAAAATTCTGATATAATTGAGATGAAAGTCGGAGCCTACTCAACCCATTATCAGCCCAAAGCACGTCCGTGGCATCTTCGGTTCTCGTTTTAACCCGAGGACCCTTAGACAAATCAGAAATATTATCATAAAAACTGCCAGGACCCGGATTCTCCCAGTGGACAATAACATCCAAACGTGCTAATTGATCCTTTTCACTAGGTATTTTTTTGATTTTTTCAAATTCATCAGCTAACCACCAACGGTTATTCAAGGGGTAATCGATAAAGTCTAAAATAGCTCCCCGTTCAGCACCGCTGGCCTGATATTTAGGAACACTCGTTTGCATGCCGATCGAGGTAAACAAAGCCTCACAGTAGTCGACAATCTTTTGACGTAAATCAGGACTAATTGGTGATTTATCAGCTTCATTGACTATCCTTAATGCCGTTTCCATGGATTTAAGAGCACCCATTTCAGGGGCTCTTGACAATACTTCATTCGCTTGGCGCTCTAATTTTTGCTCATACAATTTGCGCCGTTTTACATAGGTGTCATAATAAGCGCGCATGATTAATTGTTGCCAACGCCAATTCGTTTTAAGTCCAGGATTTTGAAATTCTAAATTTTTCCAAAAGGCGAAAGTCGATTCAATCGCTCCATTTTCCTCAATAGGACCTACCCAATTTCGCTCCAAAGCTAATATTCCATCAGCAACCTGCTCTGAAATGGCCTGACCAAAAAACAATCGGGCATATTCTACCATCACATCACGTACATCTTTGGTCGGATCCCAAGACATTTGGCTCCAAATGACTTTATTGACATCATCATGCACGCCATCCGAATAAGACAAAAACCCATCGGTTAAAGGGGCAAAGCGATTGTGGATTTTAGCATAATAGGCGGGCTGAGGATTTGAAACCTCCCGACCTTCTGTCAAAGCAAAAGCTTGATCCCAATTTTCCGTGGGGTATTGACAGCGAACTGTATGCGTTAAATCGGGATAATGTCGGTGCTTATATTGCTTAGGTAATCGATATCGGGTATTGGCCATATCAGGGCTACTGGGCCCAGAGACGACACCGGCCAACCATTCCGGTTTATTTTTCTCGAGGTACTCATAAAAATAATTTACTTCTTCATCGCTAAAACCTTGTAGAGAAATCCACATGCCGGCCTCAGGATGGTATTTTTTCAATTCCGCTGAAATGGCTTTCAGGAAAGGCATCACATGTTTGGGATGGTTGCTTCCAGGATCACCCCCAGGAAAAAAGACTCCATCTAATTTGGGACATTTTTTGTAAAAATTCGCATGAAATTGAACCTCTTGCTTAAACTTAGCTTCATCTGCCAAATCAATATCAGCAGGCGTCCAAACCCAATAATCCAAGCCATAATTCAAACATATTTGACTTAACTTAAGATTCATTTCTTCCCTCGGAATTTTCATGTGAGGTCCTGGAGGGCCATCCTGAAAGGGAATGTTTTCAATGGCATTTGAACCAAATAAGGCTAAATCACGAATGTATTGTTCAAATTGTTTCTCAGTCCAAGCATCCCATGAATTAGCTGTATTTCGATAACCCAATTGATGCCCGCGAATGGAATAAGTTGGGGCAGATGTAATTTCATTTTTTTTATCTACCCAGATTTTATTTTTGGACAAATCCGCTTGACGCAAAAACTCCCCTATTGCAAATAATACCCCTCGGTCATCCCCACCCATCAGCCATAGAATAGGCCTTTTTGTGTTGACATCCACCGAAATACAAAAACCATCCTTTTTA
Organism: Spirosoma fluviale; assembly: GCA_945906795.1. Taxonomy (GTDB): domain Bacteria; phylum Bacteroidota; class Bacteroidia; order Cytophagales; family Spirosomataceae; genus Aquirufa; species Aquirufa fluvialis_F. Next base: position 49,914 of record CAMDRO010000002.1, on the reverse strand, counting down.
AATGCCGCCACATTTTTTGCTAATTGGGGTACAGACGCCCCGTCTATATTTTGATCCGTGGCAAGAACCAATGCAATCATGGGCGACAAATCCGACTGATTCTGAAGAGGTATATTCAATTCAGTCCGAGCCTTTATTTCCTCCTGAAGCACTCGAATATAGGTCTCTCGATGGGGCGATTTCAATGCAGTTGATACATGAATTTTAGCTTTAGAAAAATCAAGTACTTGCCCTCCACTCATTAAACTCATGCCCAAGAAAAAAAACAATAAAGGAAAATATATATTTTTCATAAGTTGGTGCAAGATCTAATTATATGCTTTCTGTGCTTGCATTGAGGTGTTGCTGATCGCCTACACATTTTTTGATTTGGTTTAAATCATTGTTTAATTGGTTGGCCGACAAATAAGCATCTGAACAATGGAGCAAAATAGTAGCGCCAGCTTTGGCCCAGGCCAATTGTAAATCTAGGCTATCTTGGTATCCAGTATGCCCACCCACAGCGATGCCTTTTGACCTTGCGTTTTTAATGATGCCGCAACTTAAGTCCAAAAACGCCTTTGACCTATATTGTTCAGGCATTTCATACGAGGTAGATAAATCATGGGGGCCAATGATTAGGCCGTCAACGCCCGGGCCATCTAAGGTTTGAATGTTCGCAAATTCATTCATGGATTCAACGCCCTTTTGACTTTCCACATTTAAAATCAATGCATTATTACTATTATGTTTGATTAAATACTGTTTTAATTCTTCTGTTGGCTTTTCCTCACCATGCAAAATGCGCATCAGTTTTCTCCCTTTCAAAGGCCTATATTTGACGGCGCCAATCAAGGCAATGACGTCTTCAATTTCTTCTACATAAGGAACTAAAATAGCAGAGGCTCCAGCATCCAATGCTTGAGTAGCTAAAAAGGGACTTGGTTCTAAAATGCGTACTAAAGGATTTACGCCTGCAGCTTTGAAGGCGCGACACATCCAACTTAAGGTCTCGGGATTGTATGGAACATGTTCATTGCAAAAAAAAACAAAATCAAGCCCAAGACTAATGACTGAATCAAACATTTTAGGCGAAGTGGATGAGATCTGAGTCCCGTACACATTTTTACCTGCTCGAAGGGCATTTCGGAAGTTTATTCCTACCATTAATTATTAGGTTTAGTATTTTATATTTAAGGCAAGATGCCTCAAAGCTATAAAATTTCTCTAAATTTATACAATACATTAACAAATCAAGGATTTTGACATTTAAAGAATTAGGTCTAACAGACAGTTTATTAGCGGGAATTGACTCCATGGGGTACAAAACCGCAACTCCAGTACAATCTCAAGTCATCCAACCCATATTAGCCGGCAAAGATATTATTGCATCCGCTCAAACAGGTACGGGAAAAACGGCTGCATTTTTATTGCCCATTGTCAATAAAATAATTACTGAGCCGCATGAAGAAAATAAAATAAATGCGTTAATCATTGTTCCCACACGTGAGTTGGCCATTCAAATTGCCGACAACATGGAGGGCCTAGGCTATTTTACCAATGTCAGCTGCATCGCTGTGTATGGAGGTGGAGACGGAAATTCGTTTACCGCTGAAAAAACAGCATTAACCAGTGGCGTTGATATAGTTGTTTGTACACCTGGCCGAATGATTGCCCATTTAAATATGGGATATGTCAATTTAAAAGAAGTCAAATACTTGGTTTTAGATGAGGCGGACCGGATGCTTGACATGGGCTTCCAAGATGAATTGATGAAAATCATTTCTTTCCTCGCGCCTACTAGACAAAATCTTTTATTCTCAGCCACCATGCCTCATAAAATGCGGGAATTGGCTAGAAAATTACTAACAGACCCCGTAGAAATTAATATTGCCGTTTCAAAACCCCCTGAACAAATTGTACAAAATGCATTTGTAGTCTATGAAGCTCAAAAAGCACCTTTGATCAAATATATTTTAAAATCAAAGGATTATACCCGCGTCATTATATTCTGCTCCAAAAAGCAAAATGTCAAGCTTTTGACGGCTGATTTAAAACGTTCCAAATTTAAAGTAGAAGAAATACATTCTGATTTGATGCAAGACCAACGAGAAAAAGTCATGCAAGATTTTAGAAATAAAAATTTGAGTATTTTAGTAGCCACCGATATATTAAGCCGAGGCATCGACATAGACGAAATTGAATTAGTGATCAATTACGATGTTCCTAATGACGGAGAAGACTATATCCATCGAATTGGTCGTACGGCAAGAGCTCAAAGCCAAGGAACAGCCTTTACTTTTATTAGTCCAACGGAGCAAAGAAAATTTGCTACAATAGAAACATTATTAGAAAAATCAGTGATTAAAGCCGAGGTCCCAGCGGAGTTTGGTGAAACTCCTGCCTATGACCCAGCGGCTTGTAAATCGGCTGAAAAACCAAGAAATTTTTCCTTCGGTGGAAATAAAGGAGGAAAAAAATTCTGGAAAAAGAAATAACTTATCCTTTTAATGGTTTGACTCCCGTAGTGGCTCCCTGATTTAAACTAATATCCACAGGAACATTTTTTTTCCATGAACCCCGAGTAAAATCTGGCACATTCATAGACCGAGATCGATTATTGACCGACACCTCACTCAAAGGTACAATTGAACTCCATGCTGCCGCATCATATACGTCTTGATCTAATGGAAGGCCATTTCTCAAGCAGTCAATGAGTCGCCAATCCATCATAAAATCCATACCGCCATGTCCACCGATTTGCTTGGCTAATTCACCAATTTTTGCAACAATCGGCGGTGCATATTTCTTCTCCATTTCAGCCATTTGTTCTGGCTTAATCCATTCATGGTGATGATCAGAAATTCGAGGCTCCGGATATTTCATAGCTACCCCATTGGTTCCACTCAATAAATGAATGCGTGAATATGGACGAGGACTAGACACGTCATGCTGCACAATCATCGTTTTACCAAGATGGGTTTTAATTGTGGTGGTATTCATATTTCCACGGAATTTCTTGTCGACAAACTGCTTATAATAGGCGTCTTTTTCAGCCATTTCGATGGCCATTTTATGCATCGAGAAATCGTCCGACTGAACCGAAACTAAATAATCCATTTGATCCCCACGGTTCACGTTTAAAAGTTGGCATATAGGCCCCAAACCATGTGTAGGATATAAATTACCATTTCGCATGTTGGCCTTCAAGCGCCAATTATCATAATATTGATCTTGTTTAAAATTAGCACTCAATAAGTCATGAATATACGCTCCCTCCACATGAAGTAATTCACCAAAATAACCTTGACGTGCCATATTTAGGGTCAATAATTCAAAGAAATCATAGCAACAATTTTCAAGCATCATACAATGCTTTTTCGTTTTTTCTGACGTTTCCACTAACTGCCAGCACTCCGCCAAAGTAGTTGCCGCAGGCACCTCACAGGCGACATGCTTTCCCTGCTGCATGGCATATACGGCCATAGGCGTATGTAAATACCAAGGAGTGGTGATGTAGATTAAATCGATGTCGGGCCTTTGGCACATTTCTTTCCAGGCATCCTCCTTTTCAGTATAAGTGATGGGCTCGATGTCCATTTTTTTCAAGGCCTTCAAAGCATTGGCAACTTTAGCTGGACGAATATCACAAATGGCTACAGTCTGCACATTGGCAATTCGGTTTACCCTTGTAATGGCTCCAGAACCGCGATTTCCTAAACCAATGAAACCTATTCGAACGGTATCAATTTTAGGAGCGGCATAGCCAGACATATTGAAAGTCTGCGGAGAACCTTTCATTAATTGGTCTATCTGCGCTTGCGCAGCTTCTCCAGCCTCAGCAGGAGAAAGTGAAGAGGTTAAACCAATGGCTGTAAGGCCACCCATTTTCAGGAAATCACGTCGATTGTTTTTCATGTTATTTGCCAGCTAAATGCTTTTGAATGTGTTGAAAACTTTTTAAGATTAATTCGGCTTCAGTTGTATAATTTTTACGCCAGATACAAGCGGCAGGTAATAAAGGAGTGAAGGCCTCTACGACCAACCAGCCTTTGTAATTCATTTTTTCAAGGTGTTCAAATACATTATCCCAATGCACTTGGCCCTCACCTAGCGTTGCACGAGTGCTTTCTGATAATTGAATATGTCCGACTTCATCCGCAATTCGGACCATGGCTTTTCCTGTATTAAATTCTTCAATGTGTGCATGAAAAGTGTCAAACATAATCTTGACATTAGGATGGTTAATCGCTTTAACCAAGCTGTATAATTGGTCAGCGCAACTCACCACATAATTCTCAAATCGATTTAAGTATTCTAAACCTAAAATCACATTTTTTTCTTTAGCGTGATCCGCGACGGCCAACATACTTTCCTTCGACCAATCTAATTCTTGTTGGGTCGGTGCCGCACCCGAAAACACAGCTAAGGCAGAATGAAACGGTCCCGAAAGATACGAAGCACCTAGGTAAGCGGTTATGTCAACGGCCTTTTTAAGAAAATCAATTCCTTTTTGGCGCACTGCAGGATCTGATGAAATAGTATTCATGTCGGCTCCTAAAAAAGTAACCGTAAAAACAGTTAATCCAAGGCGATCTATTTCGGCTTTCCAAGGCTTCCAATATTCTTGGTCTACCACAAAAATAGGTATCTCAACGCCTTCATAACCCACTTCTTTGATGTAGGCTAAATGTTGGATGATGGATTCATTCATGTCGGGTCCATAGACCAGCGTATTCATTGCAATCGAGTATTTCATTTTAAATTATTTTGAATTGACCATTCCTCTGTAAGGAACATTGATATCTAATTTTCCTGCCCATTTTTGAGGTACTTTTAAACCTAATTCCCAATGGATGGCATTAACAACTAGTCTTTGGAAAGACTCGACTGAAAAATCCTCTGGATGTCCCATCGTGGTAAAAAACACTTTTCCTTTGTATTGATTTTCCCAAGTCCATGCGATAGGTTGGACTTCAGCCGTTTTATCCGCATTAACCGCTTTGCCCATAATAAGCCATTCGGTTCCTTTAACAGGATAATCAGGTAAAACACGATATAACCAAGACCTAACATGGAATTCAGGATTTACCCCGGTTAAAATGGGATGTTTTGATTTCTCAGGAATTACCGTCGCATCGGTACTTGCAAGGTGGCCGTAATGTGTGTGTTTAGCCGGTCCACCCCAACCTGGAGGCGCACCAAAAGCTCTTTCTGCAAAGCCATTGTACGGAAACAAGGGATCTGTTTTAGGATAATTAAAGGAGTGTGTCGTGGTTCTGAATCCCATGATTGGCTTGCCAGATTTTAAATAAGCCTCAATGTGAGCTATTTGGTCTGCTGGAAGCAGGCGCCAACGAAGAAAAAATACGGCCAAATCTGCCTCAGCAAGCGCTTCTAAACCCGGAATATCTTTCTCAGAATTTTGATCCGGAAACGATTTTAACACCTTCGTCCTAAAGCCATATTGTTTTTCTAAAACAGCGGCTAATAAGGGAAGTGTAGTTTCACCTGAGTACTCATGATCCCCACAAACAAAAACCACTAAGGGCTTTTTAGCTTTTAAGGGACCACCTTCACGCGAAAACATGGGCAATGAAATGACCGAAATAAATAAGGTAACTAGACAAAAAATGATATTTTTTTTCATGATTATTTTTCGATAGGGTGTTCAGACAATAACATATTGGCATTATATAGATCATGCTTATATTCAATTTTTGCACGTATTTCCTTTACTTTTTCAGGATCAATTGCCGAAGCTTTATTGCCAAATGAATTTCGAACATAAGTAAGAACAGCAGCTATATCCTTGTCCGACATTAAACCACCGTAAGGAGTCATAGGCACTTGGCCCGCATATTTTACGCCATTCAATTCCATGGGTCCCATAATTCCTTTAATCACTAATTTGATCAAACGCTCTTGGTTTCCGGTAACCCAAATCGAGTTAGCTAAAGGAGGAAAACCAGAAGCAGGAAGTCCTTTTCCATTGGTCTGGTGACAAGTAGTGCAATATCCTTCTTTGGCATACCATTTTTGCCCTTCAGTAAACAATTCCAAATCTTTCCCTTTTAGCGCTGAAACTATAGGAGCTTCTTTCTTTCTAATTACATTGACACCACTCGCATGGGCGACGGCTATTTCGTATGGTTTATCCATCCAAGCATCTAATGAATGTTTTTTTGCCAATGCTAAAATAGGCAATGCGGTTTCTTTGGGTAACCAAGAAGCAGCCACAAAAGCCTCCATTCGAACTCGACCATGCTCATCTTCAACAGCCTTAGCCAATATTGCCGCTTGGTTTTTTACTTGGTGACCTGTATAACGTAACACCCGAACGGCTGCTGCACGAACGTGATAATCTTTCGCGTTTAATAATTGGTTTAATAATTTTTGGTCAACCTTATTTAATCCCCAAGAAACCCACAAAGCCTCTAACACATGATGCTCATAATCAGCCTCATTTTTATCTAAACGAGCTACCCAAGCCGTAATTTTAGGCAAGATATCCGCTGCCCTACGGCCACGAAGTTCTCTACGTACGCGGTAACGAGTTCTGTATTCAGGTAATTTTAAATTATCTAATAACTGATCAATCGATGCGCCATATACTTTAGCAGGCGTCACTAGAGGTCTTGAAGGATACGTTACTCGGTATACACGTCCATGTGTATGGTCGCGCAATGGATCTCGGGCATTATGTTGCATGTGACCAATCAAAATATTATGCCAGTCTATTAGATAAAGTGAACCATCGGGGGCAAATTCCATGTCGACAGGGCGGAAATTACGATCGCTACTGACAATCAAATCTTGGCGGTGCTTGGATTTATATCCTGTTCCATCATCTGTCAATTGGTGTTGCTTCATTCCCAAAAATCCAATGGTATTATTAATTAAAAAATCACCTTGCACATTGTCAGGAAAATGACGACTTGAAACAAATTCTAAACCTGAAGTAGGACGAACTAAATGTTTTTCCTCAATCAAGGTAAATGATTTGTGACCCGTTTGGCCGTATCGGTTTTTAGTTGACCCAGGCATCATCCAACGCATATCAGGACCTGAGGTTTCTGCAAAAAAGTTTTGACCCCATTTATCAAAGGCAATTCCCCAAGGATTAGGGATTGACAGCTGAGCTACACGCTCCAAATGATGTCTTGCAGGATTATACCGCATAAAACCCCCGTTAGTTGCGCGTACCGTTCCATAAGGTGTTTCCACATTTGTATGTAAAAATACCCCTTCGCCCATGTAGATTGCACCCGATTCATCCGTTACAAATGCAGAAATTTCATGGTGCGTATCGTGGTCGTCAAAACCACTTAAAATAACTTCTTTCGTATCTGCATGATCATCGCCATTGGTATCTTTCAATAAAACCAAATTAGTTCCTTGGCTTACAAATACACCAAATTCTGTGATTTCCATCCCAACGGGAACGTGTAAACCTTCCGCGAAAATCGTTTCCTTATCTGCTTTTCCATCATGATTAGTATCCTCGAGAATAATGATTTTATCGTTGGGTTTTGCATCACCCGGCTTATAATGAGGGTAAGAAGGCATGCAAACCACCCAAAGACGTCCTTTATTATCGAAAGTCATTTGAACCGGTTTTGCCAAATTCGGGAATTCTTCTTCCGAAGCGAATAAATCTATTTTGTAACCAGGGGCCACTTTAAGCTCATTTAAAGCCTCATTTCCATACAAATATTTCAAGCTACCGTTTTTATCCGGATTGAAATTTGTTTTGACAGGGTCTAAAGGGCGTGTCTTGGCATCTGCAGCGACCAAATCATAATTGAGACCCTTGATCGATGCTTGGATCGCCGCCTCACGGTTGTCCGTCATTTGACGAATTTTTTCAATTTCTGCCGGATAATTATCAGGTCCAAACGGATTGTAACGGCGACCATATACGTGAACCCCATTCGGAATTTTATAGTCGGTGTGCCACATCCAGTTTTTCTCTGCAACGGCTGCATATACATCCGCTCTTTTAGATTCAATCGCTAGAGATTTCTTTCCAAAAACTTGGTCTGCCAATAACAAGGCTAATTTTTTATACCCAGCATTATTTAATTGGAACCCGTCGATGGTCAAATCCTCCTTTGATTCCGCATACCATTTTTTGGATGCATCAAAAGCATTGATAAACAACACATTATTCTTCTCACAAACTTCCTTCATCGCCTGAGCGTATAACGTTATGTTCGCATTCTGAACAGTTCCAGTAGGTAAATCTATTTTTGCACTCAAATCTTCAAAGGCCGTTGGAGACACGATGGCCAATTGGGGAGCCGAAACCCCATTGTATTTTTGCGCCAATGTATGCTTAATAAAAGCCTCTAGTTCAGCCTTATAATTAGCGATATTAGTTTTCCCCTCGTAGGATTCGCTATACCCAAAAAAACCAATGACCACATCCATTTTTAAACGGCTCATCCATTGGTCATGGGTTTCAATATGGCCTTCGCTTTGTGAGGGATTGGCAAATTCCGATTGGAATTTTTCTGCGCCCAGAAAAGCCCAAGGTGCAAATCGGGCCGAATGTGGTCTAAACCCTGGAGTATCACCTCCATCGCACATATTACGAACCATCAAATTGGTTGAAGGATAGCGAAGATGCAATTCAGTCTCAAAATGATCATAATTAATCATGCGAGAGCCTAAATTTCCACCTACTAATGCAATCTTCGTGTTTTTTTCAATCGATAAAAAGGAAGGAGCCTGTGGCTGAAAGAATCTAATCGTAAAAACTGAGATTACAAGTAGAATCAGTCCGAGTTTTATTTTAGAGGACATTTTAAATAATTTTTATAAGTAAACAGGTTTAGGAAATATTAAATTAAGAATAAATTTTAACTCAGCAAAGAAATATAACACAGCAAGAAATTATATGGCATAAAAAATGAATCATTTACATACCTGCATGAATTCTAAAAAGAGTAAATTTAAACTTGGCTTAACGTAAAAATAAGGTTCCACTTATGCGCTTAACCCCTAAAAATAAAAAAAAAAGACCCGAATTTCTTCGGGTCTTTTCAGTAATGTTATTTGATTACAAGGTTAATTCACCCCAACCAGCACGATATTGACGCTTAACGAATTGATTCGCAGCATCGAAGTTGGTCACGCGCATATTTTGCTGATCCCAAAGTAATTTGGTGTTTGAACCTGGGTAAGACATGCCATTGCCTGTTTTACGCGGGAAAGGCATGTCAGCGACACGTATAGCCAAGTTAGCCATTAAGATCGCCTCGGTCAAAGGACCCGCTAAATCAAAAGGAGAACTTAATTGTTTTTTACCATAACCAGCAATCGCACCTTCCACCCATTGAGCATAATGTCCATCAGCACTGCCAGGAACACGCTCTAATTTGCGAGGTACTTTCACTTCTTGATTTCTAGATAAAGGCAACAAACGAGGATTTGCGGCATATTCACTGGCCATCATTTTACCTTTGGTACCAATAAATAAGATCCCAGAATTACCATCCCCAAACATCTCGTCAGGTCCTAATTCTTCAGGACGCTCCGGCTTAATTCCACCATCCATCCAATGCATAGTTACAGGTCCTTTGGTACGATCTGTTTTTGGGAAAGTCAAGGTTGCATGACTTGATGGAGGGCAAGAATCTAAGAAAACTCCTCTTTTACCAAAAGCCGTAAATACACTGCTTACACTCGCCTGAACATCTGAGGCATATTTCAAACCTAAGACGCGGAAAGGAGCTTCCATTAAGTGGCAACCTAAATCACCTAAAGCGCCGGTACCATAATCCCACCATCCACGCCATGAGCCTGGAATTAAATTTTCTACAAAATCTTTTTGAGGTGCGGTACCTAACCATAAATCCCAATCCAATCCGGATGGAACAGCTGGCTTGGTGGAAGGCCAAGGAATACCTTGTGGCCAAATAGGTCGGTTGGTCCAAATCTGAACCGTATGAACATCCCCAATAATGTCCGCGTCATACCATTCCACCAATTGGCGTACTCCGTCTCCCGAGCTACCTTGGTTACCCATTTGAGTCACTACTTTATATTTTGCGGCCGCTTGAGTCAACATACGAGCCTCGAAAATATCGTGGGTCATTGGTTTTTGCACGTAAACGTGCTTGCCCAATTGCATGGCGGCCATGGCTTGAACCGCGTGGTTATGATCAGGAGTTGATACAGAAACGGCATCAAAGTTCTTTGATTCCACTTCCATCATTTTACGCCAATCTTTGTAATATTTTGCTTTAGGATATGAAGCAATGGCATCTTTGGCCATACGATCATCGACATCACATAAATAACCAATATCAGCTTTACCGCTATCATAGAAGTATTTTAAATCTGATTTACCTTTTCCGCCCGCTCCGATTCCGGCTACCACTAATTTGTCGCTAGGTGCTAAAAACCCTTTACCGCCTAACACGTGACGAGGTACAATTATGAATCCTGCTGAAGCTAGGGAGGCTGATTTCAAAAACTCCCGACGGGAGTCCACTATTTTTTTCTTTTTCATTAGGTTTAGAATTTGAACTTTTAAAGCTAAATAAAAAATGGGTGAAATGTTGACTTAATTAATTTTTACATAAAATTTTCTTGGAGTCCAACATTCATCCAAGGGTCCGCCGGTTGATTTTTGCCCTTTATGGCGCCAATCTCCATCTTGAAAGGAATAATCAAACTCAACCCGCTTACCGATACTAGTCACAGCTTTCGTAAAAAACTGAATCGACTCTGCATATTTTCCTTCAGCAGATGTGGTATAAGTACCTCCACCGGTGCCAAAAAACTCCTTGGTCTTCACATTGAAAGCAATCCATTGGAAATGATTGCCCGTTAAAATCTTCATGGTTCTTCTTGGAAAAAAAGGGCTAGACCTTTTTGAAACCACATCATTCGTGTAATTACCTGAAATAATCCACTCGCCTTGCAGAGCGCCGGGGTTCCCTTGGTCTAATTTCGTCAAAGGTTGATCTACTAAACCTAGGTTTAATCGGTCTGATGAAATAGAGATCGAAACCTTTATTTCTTTGCCGACTTTAGAGGTGTCTTTTGAGGACCATTCGTAGGCCAACCAAATATCTTTTCCATCAGAGCGCCAAGTTCCACCTTCGGCAGAAATGAATTTCTTTTCATTGAAATTATATTGCGTCAAACTGAAAACTTGGTCCGTAACCATTAAAACTGTTTGCCCGAAGGAGTTCTCTAGGCCCCAAGCACCCTTGATGGATGCTTGTTGGCCCAAAGAAATCAAAGGCAAAATCAATAAAATAAAAAAAATCTTTTTCATGTAGATTAAAGTTTCCAACCCGCTCGGTATTCGCGCTTAACAAATTGGTTTGCCTCTTCGAAATTAGTAATCCTCATGTTTTGACCATCCCAAAGCAATTTCTTGCGACCAGGATAAGTGAATCTATTGGTATTTGCAATCGGCGTGCGCACATTGAAACTACGAATAGCTAAATTTCCCATCAAGACTGTTTCAGACAATGGACCCGCAAAATCAAATTTAGAAGCTAAGCTTTGATGCGCTGCGCTGTTAAATCCTGCTTTACAAGCTTCTGCCCACATCGCTTGGTGACCATACTCCTTTAAATTGTTTGGCTCTTGTTTTGGCATCTCTATTTTCGTACCATTATTCAAGTAAATACGTGGCTCTAAACCGTATGTTGCATGAACCAAAACACCTTTTGAACCCATCATGATCACCCCATTGCTATTATCAGCGGTTCCTATCGAATCATCTGCAGGAATTAAATCTGGGTGGAATCCGCGAATACCCCCATCGGTCCAATTCATCGTAACGGCTGATTTATTTTTCTTAGATGCCGGAAATTTCAATTGGATTGCCGCTGATGGTGGACAACCTTCTGGAAGATACTCAGGTTGGTTTCCAGCAATAAATACGGAACCTACACTCGCCTCAACTTCCGTGGGATAACCCAATCCAAGTGCCCTAAATGGCCCATCGATTAAATGACAGCCCATATCACCTAAAGCACCTGTACCAAAATTCCACCAACCTCTCCACTTAAATGGATGATAGGCCGGGTTATAATCAATTAAAGAAGCGGGCCCTAACCAAACATCCCAATCCATATCCGCTGGCTTTTCATGCTTTCCGGTAGGAACTGGAATTCCCTGTGGCCAAATCGGGCGATTCGTCCAAATATTAACTGTGTGTACTTTGCCAATTAAACCTTCATCAAACCATTTGACCACTTGTTGGGTCCCAGGACTTGATGCCCCTTGATTTCCCATTTGTGAAACCACTTTGTATTTTCTAGCTGCCTCAGTCATCGTGCGCACCTCAAAAATATTATGAGCCATCGGCTTTTGAACATAGACATGTTTGCCTAATTGCATCGCAGCCATCGCAATAGCCGCATGATTATGATCTGGAGTTGAAATGGTCACTGCGTCAATACCCTTTTCTTTTTCCAACATCACACGCCAATCTTGATATCGACCCGCTTTAGCAAACTTATCAAACAATGGTTTTGCTCTTGTCAAATCCACGTCGCAAAGTGCCGTAATGTTATTAACGCCCTCATTATAGGCATTATTAACGTCCGACATTCCTTTTCCATTGATACCGACACCAGCGATATTCAATTGATCACTGGGAGCCCGAAAGCCCTTTCCTAACACATGTCTAGGAACAATGTAAAAACTACCGGCAAGGGCACTTTTTTCCAAAAAACTTCGTCTAGTTACTGCCATAATTGTAGGTTTAATTGTTATTTTTTTGTTTTTTTTCAAAATAAAAGTCAAAGGACACCAATCTTATGTGTTGGATTCCAATTAGGGCTGGCCAATTAATTGACAAAGCTCCTTCCAAACTGTGTCAAATGGCAAATATTTAGCCTTTCCACTTTTGTTGAAAAGCACTTTGACCTGTTGACTATTTTTATACATCCCCGAATATGACATATAAGTTTTAAAATTCAAAAAATCTCCGTTTAAAATTAATCCCGGAATCTTACATGCATTAGCAATATGGCTAGGGCCAGAATCCAATCCGATAAAAAATGTGGCTCCATTCATGATTTTCATTGTTTCTGAAAGGCTCGTTTGCCCAACCAAACTAATGAAATTTTCATGCGTAAAATTTAATGGATTCACTTGACCAATTTCAACGACCTTAACATTCCATGTGTCGATAATTTTGATTACTAAATTTTGCCAATTTTCAGCTGTCCAATCCCTTAGCCCCGCATTCGATTTACAATGTATAACCCAATAAGGTTTTTCGAATGGGGTATTATAGGGTATGTCATCCAGGTAGATTCGAGGCTGCGCATCTTCAATTTCTAAATCACAAAGCTTTAAGGCAATTTCCAATAAATTATGTTGCTCGTAATAATTTGACAAATTAATGCCCAATTCATCGGCCTTAGTATTAGAAATCGAAATTCCCGTCATTTTATCAATCCTAAACCCACTTAAATGAAGGTTATAATAATAATGGAATGGATTCGATTTTTGAAGTAAATAACTGAGGAAAGTATATTTTTGATCAACAAGCTGGTCGATGAGCGGATGATTTTCATACACCGAAAAATGCTTTTTATTTGTAATCCAAGTGATATGTGTATGCTTAAATTTTTGATTTAATCGATGTAAGATAGGCTCTGAAGCCACCATATCCCCCAAATCTCCGTCCATGGCCATGCACAAAAATACTTTTTTTGGAAACCTAATTCTGAGTAATAATACGTTTAGATATAGGCTTACGTAATAGCTAAAAACTTTAACCCAATAAAAAAGGATCTTCAAATTTTTCAACGAGTTAACAGGTTTGCTTTTTAAAAAAAATAATCCTTTTCTTAAGCTTTACTAACTTTTAGAAAGTTAGTAAAGCTAAAAGAAAAGAAGATGAAAAACTACTTTACAGTGACCATTAACCTGATCATTTTGGGGTACAATTTTAAAAATAATTGCTTCTTTCATAAAATCAATCTAAATTAAACTTGCTTAGAAAAACCTATTAAAAAACATGAAAAATCCGGTATCAGTAAGCTCTTTAACCCAAAGAGATACTCAAATTTCCATATTACTGATTGGGATGATGTTTTTTATTTTTGGGTTTGTTTCGTGGGCCAATTCCATATTAATCCCCTACTTTAAGATCGCTTGTGAGCTAACTAACTTCAAAGCCTATTTGGTCACATTCGCGTTTTACATTTCCTATTTCATTATGTCAGTGCCCGCATCCTATGTCCTTAAGTCCATCGGATTTAAGAAAGGAATGATGCTGGGTTTTTGGATTATGTCCATCGGGGCATTCATTTTTATTCCTGCAGCCATGAACCGAGCCTACCCTATTTTCTTATTAGGATTATTTACGCTAGGTACTGGATTAGCCATTTTACAAACGGCAGCCAATCCATACATCACCCTTTTGGGACCCAAAGAAAGTGCCGCTCAAAGAATCAGTATCATGGGAATCTGCAATAAAGGAGCAGGAATTTTGGCTCCTTTGGCATTTGCTGCGGTCATATTAAAGGCCACGGATAGCGATTTGTTTAAAAATTTAGAACATATGACAGGGGCCAACAGGAATTTGGCGCTGAACGAATTAATCCAACGAGTGATCGTCCCTTATTTTTGCGTAGGTATTTTATTGTTTTTATTGGGATTAGCCGTTCGGTTTTCTCCTCTACCCGAGATAGATACGGATCAAGAAAATGATGAAACGACTCAAGCTAATTCAAACAAAACGAGTATTCTCCAATTTCCCCATTTGATTTTAGGTGCCGTTGCCATTTTTCTACATGTAGGTACCCAAGTTATTGCCATCGACACGGTTATTGGCTATGCTGGATCGATGAATATTCAACTCATGGAAGCCAAAATTTTCCCTTCATTTACACTAGCAGCTACCATTTTGGGTTATATTATTGGGATTATATGTATCCCAAAATACATAAGTCAAGTGAACGCGCTTAGGACATGTACCATACTCGGCTTTCTATTCGTGATGGGCATATTAATGACGTCTGGGAATGTTGAATGGGCAGGACTACAGGTAGACATCAGTATTTGGTTTGTGGTGTTGTTGGGCTTGGCCAACTCGCTAATTTGGGCGGGTATTTGGCCATTAGCCCTAGACGGTTTAGGCAAGTTTACTAAAATTGGTGCGTCCATTTTAATTATGGGTCTTTGTGGAAATGCAATTCTCCCTCTTTTTTACGGGTATTTCGCAGATCTTTATGACTTAAGATTGGCTTACGCCGTATTAATACCCTGCTACTTATATTTAATTTTTTATGCCATCAAAGGACATAAAATTAGAAAATGGACGTTGACAAATTAATTCAAGATGAAAGGAAAAATGACTAGAAGGAATTTTATGGCACCCTTAGCTTTGGCGGGATTAAGTATTTCGTTTTCTAAACTAAAAGGGATACCGATCGATGTCGCAGGCAAAAGAATTGGGATCATTGGCCTAGATACCTCCCATAGTGTCGCCTTCACAAAATCATTAAATGCAAATGTTCAAAATCCAATGTATGATGGATTTAGAATCGTTGCCGCTTATCCACAAGGAAGTAAGGACATCGTTTCTAGTACGGAACGAATTCCAGGATATACCGAAGATGTCAAAAAACTAGGGGTTGAAATTGTGGGGTCGATCCAAGAATTATTAAGCAAAGTGGATTTTGTTTTGCTTGAAACAAATGATGGAAGATTGCATTTGGAACAGGCTATTGAAGTATTTAAAGCAGGTAAAACGACATTTATAGACAAGCCGATAGCCGCATCCTTAGCCGATGCGAAAGCGATATTCAATGAAGCCGCAAAATATAAAGTACCCATATTCTCCGCTTCATCCCTTCGTTTTTCTACAGGGATGCAAGAAATAAGGCAAGGGAAAATTGGCCCAGTGGTGGGTGCCGACACCTATAGCCCGATGAAATTCGAAAAAACACATCCTGATCTTTTTTGGTACGGAATCCATGGAGTTGAAATGCTTTTTACCGTGATGGGAACTGGTTGTGTGTCAGTCCAAAGAACTATTTCGGATGACCAGGAAGTGTGTACGGGGGTTTGGGCAGATGGGAGAATCGGGACGTTTAGGGGTATAAAAACAGGTAAGCAAGATTATGGTGGAACGGCTTATGGTAAAACTGGGATCATGCATTTGGGCCCTTACAATGGATATAACCCGCTTTTAGTTAAAATTATCGAATTCTTTAAAACAGGGATTCCGCCAGTAGACAAAGCTGAAACCTTAGAAATTTTTGCCTTTATGGAAGCTGCAGATAAAAGTAAAAAGAAAAAGGGTGCCCGTGTTAAAATAGCCAAAACCATCGATTAAAATCATGAAGAAAATAATTAGTATCCTTTTTTTGGGTTTGATCATTTGTTCTTGCCAAAACAATCATTTAAGTCGCATCGAAAAATCAAACGGCTATAATCTTCTCTTTGACGGAAAATCAAATGCGGGTTGGCGTGGCGCCTACCAAAACCAATTTCCCTCACAGGGTTGGGTGATTAAAAACGACCAACTATTTGGCCAATTATCTTCCGGAAAAGAATCTGGCGATGGGGGTGATATTATTACGTTGAAAAAATACAAGAATTTCGATTTAAGTTTTGATTGGAAATTAGGGAAATTAGGCAATTCAGGTGTCAAATACTTTGTGGAAGAACTCCCTGAAAAACCAGCTAATTCAAGCTCATTGATTGGTTATGAATATCAATTAATTGACGATCCCGATTTTATTTACAATAACAAGCACTTACCCGAAGATCATAAAACAGGGGCCCTTTATAACATGGTTCCGCCCAATAAACCTGACGTGAAAATTGGCCAATGGCATACTTCCCGCATTGTAGTAAAAGGGGAACAAATTGAACATTGGTTGGACAACAAGCTGATCGTGTCGGTTAATAGAAACTCAAACGAATTCAAAAATGGATTCTTGCAAAGTAAATTTAAATCGATTGCAGGCTATGATAAACGCAAAGAGGGCTATATTTTATTACAAGATCATGGCCACAACGTAGCCTTCAAAAACATTAAAATAAAAGAATTAGATTAGTTTTTTTGATAGACAGATCGACCTTTAACGAAGGTTTGTTGGACTTCAATCTGCTCATTAAATATCACCACATCGGCATCTTTACCTTTGGCCAAAGATCCTTTATGTTCAGAAACTCCCATAATTCGAGCTGGGGTTTCAGTAATCATTTGGATCGTTTCCAATAAAGGAACCTCCGCCAAAGTCAACATGGTTCGAACCAATCGGTCTGCGGTAGCGACACTCCCAGCAAAGGAAGTTCGATCAGGTAATTTTGCCACACCATCTTCGACGATGACTTTTAATCCATTTTTGAAAGAGCCCAAAATCGACTCACCCTCTGGCATATCGGCAGCACGCATCGCATCCGTAATTAAGGCAATACGCTGAGGGCCCTTTATCTTATAAATTAATTTCAAAAGTGGGGCAGGCAAATGAACACCATCGGCTATAATCTCCACATCCATATCATCTAACAAATAAGCTGATTCAATGACACCTGCATAACGAAAAGCATTGCGCCGCGTGACCCCCGACATGGCTGAATAAAAATGAGTAGCTAAGGTAAAACTCCCATGATGATAGGCCTCCAAAACTTCCTCATAAATAGCATCCGTATGCGCGATAGCGGCTAAAACGCCTTTTGAGGTTACATATTTTCCAAATTCCACAGCACCTTTCAACTCGGGTGCCGCAGACCAGCGTTTGATAAAATCAAAAGAGGCAAGTATCTCTTTATATTCAGCTGGATCAGGATCTCGAATAAATTTCGCATCCTGCGCGCCTCGTTGGGCTACTGCAAAATAAGGACCCTCCAAATGCATTCCAATAAAATTAGCTCCTAATTTATTTGCTAGACATGCACTTTTATAAGCCTGAAGGGTCTGAATCAAGTCCTCTTTTTCACAGGTTAACGTAGTAGGCAACATGGACGTGGTGCCATGTTTAGCATGTGTTTGGGCAATTTGCAAAAATGCATCGACCGTCCCATCCATGAAATCAGCCCCTCCTCCTCCATGAATATGAATGTCAATAAATCCGGGTGAAATATAATTACGCTGAGCGTCGACTAATTTGGCATCCGGGAAATCGATATCGTTTGTCAGCACGTCAACAATCTTTCCATTTTCAATCAACAGACATCCTCCGGATTGAATTCGATTCTGATGAATGATTTGGCCATTAAAGATTTTAATTCTGTCCGACATTAGTTAAAAATTGCTTGGTAAAAGCGAAGCAGAGCTTGCATCTAAATACAAATCACAATGGGCGTGCTGCTGCAAAATACTGGCAGGAAAAAGATTAGACACAGAACCAGTTAAACAATCGGCCACAGCTTGAGCCTTTCGCTCATCAGGAACCGAGCACACCATATGAACAGATTTCATGATTTGCTTAATCGACATACTAATCGCCTGTTTGGGCACATCATTCATTGTTTCAAACCAGCCCTCTCCCATTTGTTGGGCTCCGCAAGCCTCATCTAAATCCACTACGATGTAAGGTTTTTCCGTATCAAAATCAGCTGGAGGATCATTGAATGCTAGGTGTCCGTTTTCACCTATACCAACTAAAGCCACATCGATCGGATGTTGAAGAATCAATTCTCCCAGTCGTGCACATTCTTGAACTGGATCGAGCTCACCGTTGATCAAATGCCCCATTTTCAGAGTTGGCACCAAAAAAATAAAACGCTCATTTAAATAATGGCGAAAACTAGCCTTATGTGTGATGGAAAGCCCAATATACTCATCTAAATGAAACATTTGAACTCGATCCCATTGGATTTCAGGATCACTTATCAATTGCTGTATCGTTTCAAACTGACTCGTCCCAGTAGCTAAAATGATATTAGCAAAACCCTTTTGATCGATCGTTTCTTTAATTAATTCAGCGGCTCTTAAACCTGCCGAAATACCTAATTCTTTTGCATTATTACTGATGTGTACCTTCAAAATAATTAAAATTTAAACGCGTAAAAATACTTTTTTATCATACAAAAATTTCAGTGAAAGCCATTTGATCAATAAAATTGCGATGGCCACAAAAATGATGAATGTGGGATCTCCTGCCAACTGGTATACCCAGTCAAATAATTTTTTGGCGGTGTATTCCCATTCAATGAACTTTTCAGAAAAATAAATTAATATGGAATTAACCCCAATTACTTGGAAAGCAAATGACCATTTCTTATACCCTAATACATCAATAACATAATAAAATAGTGCCAAAAACAACAAGCTACATCCAACGGTTTGCATCACAAATGAACTAGACCATAAATTCTTATTGATCGGAAAATCCAAGTTCCAAAGTTGGGCTATGACCAAAGAAATAAGCCCTGATGCCAATAAATACAATGCCTTTTCTTTCCCACTGATATTCGTCCGTTTTAAAAACACACCTACCATAATTCCAGCTAGCGCATTTCCAATGGCAGGAATATTATTGAAAAAACCGACCGTATCATGAATCCCCATACTTAATTTGCCAGGCAAAACCATTCGATCTACATAAGATGCAAAGTTGCCTTCAATCGTCAAGTCACCAGGAGCAAATCCCGGAGCGGACATAAATTTCAAAATCAAATAATACCCAATTAAAAGTCCTGAAAACCAAATGATGAGCCAGCGTTGTTTGGCGTAGAGGTAAATGATATTCGCCAACATATAAGCTATCCCAATTCGGCCTAAAACAGAGGAGAAACGAATCTCGGCTAATGGCCTGAGCGTAAGACCATTGTTGTAAATAACACCTAAAATAAACAAGATGATTCCTCGTTTGACCACTCGCCTTAAAAGCGTATTTTTGGAAACACCTTCGTCCAAAGCCTTACCAACTGAAAATGGAGTAGAGACCCCAGCTAAAAAGATAAATAAAGGGAAAATAAGGTCATACATCGTGAACCCATTCCATTCAGGATGACGGAGTTGAGCCGAAACATTTTCCCAAAAAGTCGAGTGGGTGACCTTGGCTAGGCCATGGACAATGTCTTCCGCACCGATGATCCAAAACATATCAAACCCTCGTAAGGCATCCAATGAATACAAGCGATTGCTCAAAAACTTCTCTTGCTGATCCAGTAAATCTCCAGAATGTGCCATAGTTAAATTTTAGGTTCCCAACCTACTTGATATTCACGTGACCAAAATTTCATAGCCGCTTTATCTTTTAAAATATGACCATTGGTAGGGTTGATAGCTAAAGATCGCCCTACTCGCTGAGAAATATTGCCCAATTGGACCAAAAGCGTACTTTGATGTCCAGAGACAATGTCCGAATTCAAACGGGTACCTAAGCGAATTCCATCGAAAAAATTAAGAATATGCAAAGCATCTAAATTTTGTGAGGGATCAGAAAGGTTACGCGCATCCACCGTAAAATTGTTTTTTACCTCTTTGACCAAATTATTTTTAAGGTCATAAATCTTATAGGAGTTGCCACTTTCGATGACCATGCTCCCCTGTTCTGCATAGAAAATAATGCCTACGCTGTTGGCCTCGATGGACTTTCCATTGCAACTACGACCTTCCCATGAAATCATGGATTTATTCTCAAATTCCAAATTAATCACTTGGGTATCTGGTGTTTGCCAGTCGTCTTGATACATATATCGACCACCGGTTGAACTAACTTTAGTCGGGTATTCGACATTCAAACCCCAACGAGCTAAATCGATCATGTGAGTTCCATTATTCAATGCTTCACCCGTTCCCCAATGCCAAAACCAATGCCAATTGTAGTGAATCAAATTATCCTTGTAGGCTTTTCTAGGTGCAGGTCCTTGCCATAAATCGTAGTTTAGCCACTCAGGAACTGCGGTTTCTTTCCCTATTCCGATGGAAGCACGGTTATTCGTATACCAAGTTTTTGCGAAATAAGGTCGGCCTATGACCCCTGCATGAAGCTCTGCAATAGCGGCAGCCACATTAGGCCAAGAGCGTCGCTGGTTTCCCATTTGTAAAACACGCTTGTGTTTTTCTGCCGATTTAACCAGCATTTCACCTTCGTTGGGATTATGGCTACATGGCTTTTCCAGGTACACATGTTTTCCAGCTGAGCAGGCCAACAAAGCCGCCGGGGCATGCCAATGGTCGGGTGCGGTCACGATGAGCGCATCCAAATTTTTATCTTCTAGCGCATTCCTAAAATCAGGAGTTGCCTGGGGTTTATTTGATTGGATTTTACCTATGGCATCGATGCAGATATCAGCGGCGCGAGAATCCACGTCACATACATGAAGGACTTCACAGTTTTTTTGATGGGCAAAATTTTTGCCAACGGCCAAACCGCGGCTATTAACTCCCATGCAGGCCACCCTGATTTTCTCGTTGGCCCCTACAATATTTTGATAACTTTTGGCTGAAAATGCAGGAAGCAGTCCTCCTAAACTTAAAGCAAAGGCTCCCGAGGAGGCCTTTTTAATAAAGGTTCTACGTGTATTTTTCATATAAATAGGTTATAAAGCTTAGGTAAAGATTACGAATTTATTCGATTATTTCCACTTAATTTTTTTGAAAACGATTTGGGAATAATCTTTCCGTTCATAGACAATTCCCAGGTGCTTGGAATCTAGTAATACCAAATCCGAATAGGCTGTAAAGTCTTTAGGAGATTCTCCTGCGGAAGCTCCATTGTCTACAGGAATTGATATAGGCCAGGTGCGACCATCATCTTGACTAATTCGAATGGTCAAATTATCCCGATTTTTTGTGTCAGCTGCATTGCTAAAAGCTAAGGTAAAGGGTCCTTTTTTTTGAGCGATGGTTAAAATACTTCCTTGACAAATGGGATCGGGCAATTGAGGATCAAAATAAGTTTCTTTCCAAGTTGTACCTCCGTCGTTGCTGAGGCCGATAATGCGTTGGCGTATATCACCCCGCTGGTTCCGTATGTTCATCATCAATCGACCGCCAGAAATCTCTGTCGCTGAGGATTCATTACTTCCAGGGATCGCAATAGAGGCTCCTAAATGAAACGTGTCTCCATGATCATCGCTGTAAAAAGCATGGGCACGGTAATCGGATCCTCGTTCCCCGCGTGGACCTTCGGAATGGTTGGCCGCGATGAGTATTCGGCCTGCATGAGGACCTTGGCTGAATTGCATGGCATGACTGGGGCCGTTGGCATAATGCCGCCAATCTTCTTTAAATGAATAGGTAGGATTCCAAGATGGCTGATTCGGTCGATGTACTTGGCTTGTAATATTCACAGCCGAAGACCAGGTCAGGCCGTCGTCGATAGATGTCATGTACCAAACCTCGCGTAGCCCCTTCCCTTCCCGGATTTCGTTTTCATGGTTATTGCCCGTATTGTAAAATAAAAATATACGTCCTTTTGGAAAGCGAGGGTCTGATTCGTCGAGGACGGGTGTTGGATTTCCTGCTTGTAAATCTTGAAAATCAACCAAAGTGGAAAGAGCTGACCAAGTGCGGCCTTGGTCGCGGGAAATTTTAAGAACGATGTTTATGTCACCAAAATCCCCTGAACCATTTACACGTCCTTCAGCGAAAGCGAGCAAATGTCTTTGTTTGTTTTTGATAATGGCGGGAATACGGTAGATTTTATATCCTTCGTGGCCCGAAGTATATACCACTGAAAATGGGGATTGGGCAAGAGAAGATATAGCACAAATAAAAAACACAAGACTTAGAATATTTTTTCTCATGGATTAAATTTAAAAAAACGTAGCGACAAGATAAAAAAAATCCCCTTTACATTTTCATGAAAGGGGATTTCAAACTCATTAAAGCAAATAAGATTAATATCCTGTGTTTTGCTTTCCTAGTTTTGGATTATTTAATAATTCAGCTGTTGGCAAAGGAAGCAATAAATGCTTCGCTTGCAACTTTTGATTTGAACTCAGGTTTGTATGGCCTACAAATTCCTCGAAGGATTTCGTATTCTGATTAAACGCTTTTTTCAAACGAACCATATCAAACCAAGTTTGACGTTCAAAACATAATTCGTGCCAACGTTCTTTCCAAACTGCTGTTCTAAACGTTGCCGCTGTGTAAGAACCCAAAGCAGGCGTAGTTAACTTCGCGCGATCACGGATTCTTTTTAATGCATCGTAAACCGCTTGCGTAGGTCCACCCACTTCATTTTGAGCTTCTGCATACGTCAATAATACTTGAGCATAACGGATTTCAGGAACGTTCAAGTTGTCATTACGCGTACCAGCAATTCCAAAAGTTCCATTGGACGTTTGATTAAAATACTTAAATACATAAGGGGCGCCTAAGCTAAATGGAGCGCCGTTTCCATTCGTAAAATAGCTCGTATAAAAATATCCTTCTTGATCCTTTGTTCTTAAATCACCATTTTCATAAGAGCGGTAAAATTCCGGTACTGGAACTGATGAACCTGTTCCTCCAGGACCTGAAAAAGTCACTGGCTTAAAGTTAGGGAAGAAATTATTCATCGGATTACCAGCCACAGCGTTATTGTATTGAATCATAAACAAATGTTCTAATTTATTCTCCGTTGATTCTCTGTGAATATCATAATAAGAAGTAAATAAATTAACTGAAGTTGGATTGCTATTCGCATAAGTAATTACCTCAAATGCTTTATCAGCAGCTAGTTTATAATAACTAGCTCCTTTATTCAAAGTACCACCGGCCATCGTCAAATATACCTCGGCCAATTGAGCCTTTACAGCAGCAGTACCCACACGACCACGCGTATCCATCCAATCTAATCCAGCCGCTTCAGCAGCGATTAAATCTTCAACGATCAATTTATAGATAGACTCCGCAGGAGCTCTTGCAGGAAGAAAATCTTCTGAAGAAGCCGTTTGTGGTTTTGTAATTAATGGAATATCTCCCCATAAACGTACGGCAGTAAAATAAGCAGATGCACGTAAGAAACGAGCCTCTCCTAAAATCTTACTTTTTTGTTTAGCATCCATCGGTGTAATCGCTGGAACTTTCTCAATTACTTGGTTTGCTTGCGCAATTACCTTGTAAAGACCACCCCAATAATTGACAATGTGAACAGTATATCCATCATGCACTAAACCATATAGGTTATTCAAATCTGAATTCTGAGCAGTCTCCGTCGTAGAAGTTCCTGTTAGAGCCTCTAGCAATTGCCAGTTGGCCGAGAAAATACCCGCACCATTACCCATAAATCTCAAATCAGCATAAACAGATGCAATAGCTGCCTCCGCATGATCTGGGATAGTATAGAAACTTTCAGGTGTTAAGTTGGACGGCGCCTTTTCAGTTAAAAAATCTGAGCAAGCCGATTGTCCAAACACTAGTACGCCTACCAAGGCGATCTTGTATATTTTGGAAATTAATTTTGTTTTCATGACATTTTTAAATTTAAATGATCCGTAGAATTAAAATGCAACTTGTAGACCCACCATGTAAATCGTTGGCTTTGGATAATTATGCCAAATCATACCTTGCGAGAACGCACTGTTACCACCACCTTGATTCAATGGTGTAGTTTCAGGATCACCCACTACACCAGCCTCTTTAACTAGTAAGAAGAAATTTTGAGCAGTTCCATATACACGTAGACGGCTTAACTTAAGCTTGCTAGTTACATTGCTTGGAAAAGTATAACCTAATAACAAGTTTCTTCCACGTAAGAATGAACCATCCTTAATCCACCAAGTATCTACGTTGGTCACATAACCCGCACGTGTATCACGAATTTCAGCGATCATCGTGTTTTGGTTTGTTGGTGTCCAAGCGGTCAATACCGTTGAATAACTATTTGCTAAGGCTTGACGATCCTCTGAAGGGTGCAAGTTCATTAACATGACATCATTGCCATACGAATAAGCTAATTCCAACATCAAATCGAAGTTATGATACTTGAACGTGTTGGTAAAAGAACCCCAGAAATCAGGGCTACCATTTCCGATAATACGACGATCCGCATCCGTGATGGCATTGTCTCCATTGAAATCTTTGTACTTAATATCACCAGGCAAAATAGTTAAACCATTCCGATACGAAGTGAATTTAGCAGCTTGATCACGCTCAGCTTCACTCCAAACTCCCAAACGAGTCAATCCCCAGAATGAGCCTACTGGCTCACCAATACGGATGATATTTGTAGGGTTGGTAAAGTTAGGACCTCCCACGTTGAAGATATCAGACGGAGTGGCTAGAGATACGACCTTGTTACGGTTGAATGAAATATTGAAGTTTGAATTCCATTGGAAACCTTTCGTATTTACATTCACCGAGTTAATGGCAAATTCAATTCCTTTGTTCTCCATAGAACCCACGTTCCGACGAATCGTACCATAACCAGACGTAGTAGGTACCGGCGCATCTAATAACATGTCTGTAGTTAAACGGTAGTAATAATCAGCTTCAAGGCTTACACGGCCATTCCACAATCCTAATTCAATACCAAAATCCGTTTGAGCTGTCTTCTCCCATTGCAAATCTGGATTAGCCAAACGAGAAATACCTGTTCCTGATACACGCGCATCATTAATTACGGCAGCATAATTTGAGTTCAACAAAGAAAGAGATGAGTAAGAAGGAATTTCAGAGTTACCTGTAATACCATAAGAAGTTCTTATTTTCAAATTAGAAATAGTGGTACTCCCTTTCAAGAAATCTTCCTCAGATACTCTCCATGCCAAAGCTCCCGAAGGAAAAAGAGCAAATTTATTATTCTGCCCAAAACGAGATGAACCATCTGCACGAGCTGTAACCGTAGCTAAATACTTATTCATTAAGCCATAGTTGACCCGGCCGAAGTAAGAATTAAAAGCAAACTTAGATGCTCCAGAACCAATTCCATTTAAAGTAGCCGCAGCTCCCAAATTATTAAATCCAAAATAATCCGTTGCAAATCCACGCACGTTAGCACTAATACTAAATGCATCTGTTTGTTGCCAAGAAAGACCTAGCAAAGCAGTGATTGAATGAATATCATTGATTTGTTTAGTATAGGTCAAGTAATTCTCTAAAGACCAAAAAGTCTCTTTTGAATTAGAGGCAGATGCCTCTCCTTGGTTGGCAATCGCCAATGTACGTGTCTGAGAAGAGTTATTTTCTTGTGTCATGATATTAGCACCAAGCACAGTCTTCATCTCTAGACCTTTCATGAACGTAATGTTTGAATAAACACTACCTGTGGTTGTTTGAGTATTCAAAATAAATTGACGACCCATTAAACGGTGTACTGAACTAAAAGTACCTTCCGCAAAAGGGAAATCACGGTTGTTCGCATACGAACCATCTGCATAGGTTACAGGCAAGTAAGGAAAATCTTCCACGATTTGACGTGATACCGCATCATTTACATCAGACATACGCTCAGATTGATTATTGTAGGCTATAGTACCTCCCACTTTTAACCATGATTTGATTTGATCGTCAATCGTAAATCGGCTAGAGTAACGTGTCGAATAGGTCGTTTTTACTAAACCTTGATCATCACGATATCCAATAGAAAATGAATATTGTGTACGATTATTACCGCCACTGAAACCTAATTGATGATTTTGAGATAATTTCGCTTGAGTCGACTCATTAAACCAATCTGTATCATACAAAGGGTTTAAATTTGAATCAAAAACACCAGGGAATAATTTGCTGTAAGCAGCACGGCGAATTCTAGGATCGTAAGCAGCCCACTTACCAGCTTTCCAGCCAATTGGATCGTACTTTTCCATATTTTTCCATGATAAATCTTCCACAGCTAGGTATTGCTTCGCATTTAATACTTGAGGCTTATTAGGACCTGTTACGTTCACACTGAAATCAGCGTTGTAGGTAACCGACCCCTCGCCTGATTGACCTTTTTTAGTTGTTACCAAGATTACTCCATTCGCTCCACGAGCACCATAAATGGCCGTTGACGAAGCGTCTTTCAATACCTCCACTGAAACGATGTCATTTGGATTTATATAATCGATGGCATTAGTAAACTGATTTAATGTTCCTTGAGGAAGCATTACACCATCCACTACATATAAAGGATTGTTTGATGAGTTGATCGAACTAAATCCACGAACACGAACTGTAGTTCGACCACCTGGACGACCTGAGTTGTTGTTCACTTGAACACCTGCCATACGACCAGCCAAAGCTTGGTTTAAGGAAGATGCTGGACGCTCCAACAATTGATCTGTCTTGATCGAACTCACAGCACCCGTTAAATCTGATTTACGTTGTGTACCGTAACCGATCACCACGACTTCAGATAAGTTCTGTGCATTTGCAGATAAAACGACATTGATCATGGTTTGATTTCCTACCGTGATAGTTTTGCCATCATACCCTACAGAAGAAAATGCTAATTGGCTCTTCGAGCCCGCCACCGAGATGGTGTATTTTCCATCAACGTTCGTAGTTGTTCCTCGATTGGTTTCCTTTAGGATGATGTTAACACCCACTAAAGCCTCCCCTTTTTCATCAGTCACCTTTCCGGTGATGGTTTGAGATTGTGCCATTACACTCCATGACATGGAGATTAGGCATACCAGCAAAAACAAAATTTTGCTTAGTAAATTTTTTTTCATGTGTAATATAGTTTAGGTAAATTGATAATAATTGAGGGGAAATTTATGACGAAAACTCCTAAAAACAAAATCTTTTCTTGGAATTTTAATTAAATTACCAATAGATTTATTTTAAGGAATGTTCATTTATAAATAGGTTTTTATGAACCTAAAAGCCTTATGCATTAGTAAATTGGATGATTATGGTCGTTAAAAAAAGAAAAGTTTAAAATGAAAAATGCCAACCGAAGAGAGTTTATTAAAAAAGCATCTATTTTAAGTATACACGCAGGGATTTTATCAAAATCTAATTTTTCCATCCTTGCAAAGAAATCCAACAAACCCTTTGTATTAGGGGGTGAAAAGTCTATTAATCCAGGCCAATGGATTAAATGGCCTATTTGGGATGCGGAAAAAGACGAAAAATTACTTTTAGAAGTGATGCGAAGTGGCGTTTGGTCGAGGTCGAAAACTGTCATCCAATTTGAACAGGCCTGGGCCCAATTGATCGGTTCTAAAAGGTGTATGACAGTGGTTAACGGTACCAATGCATTGATCATTGCCTTGAACCAATCCAAAATTCAGGCGGGAGATGAGGTCATTGTGACTCCTTATACCTTTATAGCGACCATACAATCTATTTTAGCCAATGGGGCGATCCCCATTTTTGTGGATGTAGACCCGACGACCTTCCAAATGGATCCCTCAAAAATTGAGGCAAAAATTACTAAAAGGACAAAAGCTATCATGCCGGTCCATATTTTAGGGCTTCCCTCGGATATGATTCGGATTATGGAAATAGCCAAAAAGCACAATCTCATTGTGATTGAAGATGCATGTCAGGCTCCCTTAGCCGAAATCAATCATCAAAAAGTGGGGACTTTCGGAAATGCAGCTTGCTTTAGTTTTCAAAACTCTAAAAACATTGCCATCGGTGAAGGTGGCGCCATCATCAGCGACGATGATGCGTTCATGGATGCCTGCTACTCCTACCATAATTTAGGATTGCCCTATGGAATTGCCACCGGATCTGTGACCGCTGGGAGCCAAATGCAAGCAAATAAATTGAGATTTTCAGAATACCAAGCGGCGATTGGTCTGGCCCAACTAACCCGACTGGAAGCACAAACGGAAACGAGAAATCAAAATGCGGATTATTTAACTTCCTTATTAAAGGCTATTCCAGGCATACATGTTTTGCGCTTATACCCGGAAGTTACTCGGGCTGCCTATCATTTATATCCGTTTCGATATGATCAAACAGCGTTTAGAGGATTGACTCGAGCCCAATTTTTACAAGCATTAGATGCGGAAGGGGTTCCTTGCATGGGCGGATATACGGCATTAAATACGCAAGCTTTCTTAAAGCAGACGTTTGAATCGGTCAATTTTAAAAAAATGTATCATTCAGGTGAACTGAATTATAAATCTTATATGGAGGAGAACCAATGTCCTCTAAATGATACGCTCTGTAATGAAGCGGTTTGGTTTACACAGAACATGCTTTTGGGTACAAAAAACGACATGGATTTGATTTTTCAAGCGATCCAGCGAATCCATACACATGCCGATGAAATTAAGAAGAAGCTCCAATGAAACAAAGTCCATTGATTGCCTCCTGTTTTGATTCTGGCTTTATTAATGCCCATGATACCTATAATGCTTTATCTGCGGCGAGCGATGGGCGCTTATATTATGTGTTATCGTCAGACAAATTTGATATTGCGGGTCAGATGTTTCGCTTTGATCCTTTAAAGGAAGAGATCAAATTCTTAGGTGACTTAAATGTCATTTGTGGGGAGGCCAATAAAAAAAGCATCGCCCAAGGAAAAAGCCACGTGCTTTTTTATGAATTTCAAAACAAGCTCTACTTTTCTACCCATGTCGGTTATTATCAGCTCATCGACGGAATGGATCGTTTGCCAGAACAGGCGCCAGATGGTTTTGATATATATCCGGGTGGGCATATTCTTTCCTATGATTTAGAGGAAGAATCATTCGACGATTTAGCCATGATTCCGAATGGAGAAGGTGTGGTAACCATGGTCATGGATACAAAAAGAGGAAATATATTTGGGGTTACTTGGCCCACAGGACATTTTTTCTGTTATCAGGTCAACGAGAAAAAGTTGACGCTTTTGGATAAGATTTCAGGGAATGGGGAAGCGGGAACGCCAGGGAAAGATTTTAGATCCTTATGTCGGTCGCTACTCGTCGATGAGGATACGGGTTTTTGTTATTATACGAGTATCGAAGGGGACATCTTTTATATGAATCCGTTTGACATGAAAATAAATAAAAAGGACGAGGCTCATTTACGTTTGGATTATTTCGGAAAATACGAACCCAACTTGCCGGGAACGATGGGCTATCATTGGCGACAAATCTTTTGGTATGCCCCAGAACATGTAGCCTATGGCGTTCATGGGAATTCGGGTTACTTATTTAGGTTTGACCCAAAAGCACAAACCGTAGAAATTGTCGATCGCATCACTTCCCTGCCCTCTAAAAAATCCGGCTTTTTTGATCAATTCAGCTATGGCTATTTAGGATTCACCTTAGGCGCCGACGGGAAAACCATTTATTATTTAACGGGCGGACCTATTTATGAAAATGGCAAAAGGGTTGAGGGAGAAAAATCCATTGCCAAAGGTGCGGCCAAAGGATTAGAAAACTTACACCTAATCACCTATGAAATTGCGACAAATACCTATCAGGATCATAGAGCCATTTTTTATGAAAATGGGGACAGGCCTCTTTATGTAAATTCAATTGCGGTTGATCGCTTGGGAAATGTATATGCCTTGGCAAGAATTAATCGAGAGGGTCGGACGGTTACGGATTTAATCAAGATAAATTTAATTGCATGAAAATAAGGTTCATTTTATTTGTTTGTTTAATCACGTGCGCCAACGGTTTCTCGCAGTCGGTGCAACCGTCGGGAATGCAGGTGGGCATGCAAGTAGGTATTGCTAAAATTAACATTACCCCTAATTCCCCAGCATTTATGACGGGCTATGCCAATCGGGATAAGCCCTCAGAAGGAATATTGCATGATTTATGGGCGAAAGCGCTGGTGTTATCCAATAAGGAGGAGAAGATGATCATTGTGACCACGGATTTATTGGGACTCTCGCACCAAGTATCCGTAGAGGTGGCTGAAAAAATTCAGGCAAAATTGGGGATTGAGAGGCGCCAAATCATGTTTAATTCCTCCCATACGCATTCTGGGCCAATGATTTGGCCGTCTTTAAGTGTCATATCAGAATATAGTCAAGCCGATCAAAAAATCGTTTCGGAATACACGCAAGTCTTAGTTGACAAATTAGTCCAAGTGATTGTCGATGCCTATGCACATCAGGAGCCTATGCAGATTTCAGTGGGACATACGTCGGCCGACTTTGCCATCAATAGACGTGCTTTGGCTGCTCAAAAAAATGGCATCAACCTCCCGGGACCCATCGATCACGATGTTCCAGTTTTGAAATTCATGAAACCCTCAGGTGAAATTAAGGCAGTTTTGTTTGGCTATGCGTGCCATAACACGACATTGATGGGTAATAATTATTTAATTAATGGCGATTATGCTGGGTTTGCGCAAATTCAAATTGAAAAAAAAATCCCGTCGGCCACTGCATTTTTTATTTTAGGTTGTGCGGGAGATCAAAATCCAGAACCCCGCGGAACGGTGGAGCTAGCTACAAAACATGGAAATAACCTCGCAGACCAAGTGGTCACTTTGGTCCATTCGAAAGAATTAAAGCCCATAAAAAATGAGCTTCATTCCTATTTCAGTACCATCCCATTAAAATTCAAAAAAGTGCCAGCGGCTGATTATCAAAAAGACTTACAGAGTTCAGATAAATTTATCCAAAGAAGGGCTAAATTGATGTTGGAAGCCTATAATAAAGGTTGGAATACCGAAATTTACTCCTATCCTATCCAAGGAATTCGATTGGGCAATGAATTCAGAATGATCGCCTTAGGTGGCGAAGTGGTGGTTGATTATTCCCTGAGAACTAAAAAAGAATTTCCCGGAAAAAATATTTTTGTGGCCGGGTATAGCAATGAGGTCATGTGTTATATCCCCTCAGAACGCGTATTAAAAGAAGGCGGATATGAGGCAGATTCCAGTATGATCTATTATGGAATGCCGGGGCCCTTTGAAAATGGCATGGAAGAAAAAATCATGGCAGCGATATATGAAACATTGAAAAAAATAAAATAAATTACCGCGTCAAAAACCTAAACCTATGAAAAACAAGCAACAAGCAAATTCTCGGCGAGAATTTATGATTAAGGCAGCAACCGCTGCGATGGCGGGTCCCCTATTATTTACCAATGATGCCGTTGCGAAAATTCCGGCGGGTACCAAATTAAGACATGCGGCCATTGGCGTAGGTGGAATGGGTTGGGGCGATTTGCAACAATTCAAAAAGCACCCTTCGGTGGAAATTGTAGCTATTTGTGATGTAGATGAAAAAAATCTAAAACGTGCTGCCGACTTGTGTCCTGGGGCGCGGACGTATACGGATTTTCGTGAATTATTGAAAGCGGAGCAGGATAACATTGATTCAGTGAATGTAACGGTGCCGGATCATAATCACTATGCGATTGCAGTTCAAGCGATCCGAAATAAAAAACATGTGTATTGCCAAAAGCCTATGTGCCATGATGTGGCTGAGGTGCGGGCATTAACCAAAGAAGCGGTTAAGGCGGGAGTTACTACTCAATTGGGAACTCAAATTGCTTCTATGATGGGTGACAGAACTGGGGTGATTATGATCAAGCAAGGCCTCATAGGCAAAGTAAAACATGCGTATTTATGTTCAAATAGACCTGGTGCGGTGGCTAAATACCGATTAGTCGGTCCAAGACCTGCACTGGGACAGGAAGTTCCCTCGCATTTACATTGGGATCAGTGGATAGGAACAGCACCGGTCAGGCCTTATGCCCCAGAAATTTACCATTCGGCTATTTGGAGAACTTGGCAAGATTTTGGAACGGGTTGGTCGGGAGATATTGGTTGTCATATTTTTGACGCGGTATGGAAAGGGTTGGGATTGAAGCCCCCTAAATCGGTGGTGGCAGAGGTACAAAAATCGTGGCAAAATTCACCTGAGCGCCGAGCAGATACGTGGCCGCAGGGAAATCACATTACCTGGCAATTTCCAGGAAATGAGTTGACCGAAAAAGATACACTCCAATTAGAATGGTTTGATGGCGAGTTTTATCCACCGAAAGAAATCATGGACTTATATAAGGATGGAGAATATCCAGCTGAGTCCTCGATGTTGATCGGAACAGAAGGCGCCTTATTAATTCCTCATGGAAAAATGCCCGTTTACATACCATTTGGCACACCAAAAGAGGTAAAATTACCGACTTTGGCCGAAAGAAATCATTACCATCATTTTGTGGATGCGTGTTTGGGAGGAGAGAAAACCGAATCACATTTTGCACAATCGGGACCCATGGCTGAAGCGGTATTATTGGGAACGATTGCGATCCGCGTACCGGACCAATTGTTAACCTGGGATTCGGCTAAAATGAAATTCCCTAATTATCCAGCGGCGGAAAAGTTTTTAAAGAGAACCTATCGGAAAGGCTGGGAGGTCAAAGGATTTTAAAAATTTAAAAATGAGAATTTTACTTCTCCTTATATGTATTTTATGTTGTGCTCAAAGCCCAAGGAGCTCTGATTGGGATATATCTCCCGTGAGAACGCCCGCCCAAGAAAAATCAACTTTTAAAATAGAGCCAGGATTTACCATAGAATTAGTCGCCTCAGAGCCCATGGTCCAAGAACCTGTGGCCATGAGCTTTGACGGAGACGGAAGGCTATGGGTCGTAGAAATGCGCGGATTTATGCCTGATATTGCTGGCAAAGGAGAGGTTGAGAAATCCGGCAGGATTTCGATTTTAGAAGATCAAGATGGAGATGGAGTCATGGACAAAAGCACGATTTATTTAGATGGTTTAATTCTTCCAAGGGCCTTAGGTTTGGTCAAGGGAGGGGCATTAATTTCTGAAAACAAAGCGCTTTGGTTGACACAGGATACCAATGGAGACTTAAAGGCCGACACAAAAGTTCTGTTAGATTCAACGTATGCAAAAAATGGAGCGCCAGAACATTCGGATAATGGGCTTCTTTTAAACTTGGACAATTGGTATTACAATGTAAAATCGAGGCTTCGTTATCGCCTCATGGAAGGAAAATGGCAGCGAGATAGTACTGAATTCAGGGGCCAATGGGGCATGAGTCATGATGACCAAGGAAGGTTATTTTATAATTATAATTGGTCTCAATTGCATGCCGATTTAGTGCCGGCCAATAGCATTACTCGAAATAAAAATCACAGCATTAGTTCAGGTATTGATCATGGCTTAACCACCGATCGAAGAATTTATCCAATTCGGTCAAATCCAGCCATCAATCGAGGATACATAGAGGGAACTTTGGACAAAAAAGGTCGGTTGATGGAATTTACAGCTGCGTGCTCGCCCTTGGTTTTAAGAAGTACGCTTTTCCCTACCCAATATTATGGCAATGCTTTGGTATGTGAACCTGCCGGGAATTTAATCAAGCGAAATGTGGTCACTGAAAAAAATGGGGTTTTACAGGCCTATGATCCTCATCCCCAGCGTGAGTTTTTAGCCTCCACCGACGAACGATTCAGACCGACGCAAATGGCATTGGGACCTGATGGGGCATTGTATATAGCGGATATGTACCATGGAATCATCCAGCATGGTTCCTATATGACTCCTTATTTAAAAGAACAAAATGTTAAAAGAAAATTAGATGCGCCTGTACACATGGGAAGAATTTGGCGCATCGTTCCCAAGGGTAAAAATGTCAAAAAAGTTCAACCCTTACAGCAAGCAAGTGGTCTAGCATTAATTTCATTTTTAAACCATCCAGATGGTTTTTATCGGGATATGGCTCAAAGGCTTCTTATTGAAAGGCAGGACAAATCGCTGGTCCCTGAACTGAAAAAAACAGTCAAAAAAAATACGTCCCATTTAGGCCGACTACATGCATTATGGACATTGGAGGGACTTCAAGCAGCTGATACTGAATTTCTAACCTCATTGATTTCAGATGAGAACAGCCTGATTAAAAACAATGTTTTGAGGTTATTAAGCCTAAAATTACCATTGCCCACTGCTTTATTAGATGAAAAACTATTGGCCCTAGCGCTGCGGGCTAAACCCACCGAGGCGTACCAATTAGCCCTCAGTGTTCAAATGGCAAGTCCTAAAATTCAATATAAATTATTGGGGATATTATTGGGTCAACATATACACTCAGGCCTTTTGAGGGATGCGGTCATGAGTAGTTTATGGAATCGAGAATATGAATTTCTAAGCTATTTGATTTCATTGAAAAACTGGGTCGAACCTACGGCTGACAAAGAAATTATGTTGGAAATGATCACCTCGGCTGTTGTAAAAAAAGGAAAAGAAAGTGAAATAAAAGATGTTTTGGCGCTCGTGGATTTGAAAGTGAAAGGGCCAATGACATGGAAAGAAAAAGTCCTTTTGACCTCGCTGGCGATACAAGCACCCAATCGAAAAGATCTCAAGCCTATTCAATTATCTGTTATGCCTACTATTTTCAAAGAAAAAAATAAAATTCTTGAGGAGAATAAATGGGTCATGTTGGAAAATATGTTTCATTGGCCTCAAAAAAACATTATTAGCCAGAAGGATTCAAAAACCTATTTAGATGAAAAATCTTTAATACAATTTGCGGAGGGCCGACAAAAATATTTGGCAACCTGTTCGGGATGTCATGGGGTAGATGGTAAGGGTATCAGCCGATTTGCCCCTCCATTAAAAAGCTCTGAGTGGGTTTTGGGTGACGCCACTACCCTATCGCTGATTGTATTGCATGGGATGGAGGGTCCGATGGTGGTGGCTGGAAAAAAATATGATGCGCCAACGATCTTGCCTGTCATGCCTGCACATTCCACCATGGGAGATGCGGATATAGCCTCTATTTTAACTTACATTCGAAATGAGTGGGGAAATCAAGCGGAGCCTGTAGCGAGTCGATTTGTTTATTCAACAAGAAATGCTTCCCAAGGGCGAGTGTATCCATGGAAAACGATTGAAATAAAGAAATATGTGGAAAGTCTAAAGAAACCTAATTAATCCGATGAATGATGGACAAGAAAGAACGAATGATTGAGCAAGAGATTGACCGCAGAAAGTTTTTGCGAGGTTTGGGATTAGGTATCGGGGGTGCGGCATTAGGTATTTATGAGGCAAATGCAGCATCAGATACCCAAACCATGGAAGGTCCTGCCATGGGAGTTGTCGTTCATTCGTATTGGGCTCGTTGGAATTCTAAAACGGCGAGTGATCAATACCCAAGTTTCACTAATGCCTTGCAGCTTTTGAGGCATTGCAAGGAAATAGGCGCCGGTGGGATTCAAGTAACCTTGAATGATTGGACGGATGATTTTACCAAAAAAATGCGGGATGAAAGAGAAAAACTGGGTTTATACTTGGAAGGAAGCATAGGTTTACCTAAGACTGAGGCCGATGTACCCAGGTTTGAAGCCCAATTATTATATGCGAAAGAGGCGGGAGCAAAGATTTTACGCACGGTTTGTATGTTGGGCCGTCGCTATGAGAATTTTCATTCTGCGGCGGAATTTCAGCAGTTTAAAACAGGAGCCATTCATTCTTTGCGTTTAGCTGAACCGATTGTCAGGAAACATAAAATTAAATTAGCGGTAGAAAATCACAAGGATTGGAGGGCTTCGGAAATGGTAGAACTCATCAAACTGATTCAAAGTGAATGGGTGGGTGTTACCTTGGATTTTGGAAATAATATATCGCTTTTAGAAAATCCTATGGAGGTTATTAGCACCTTAGCCCCTTATTCATTCTCCACCCATGTAAAAGATATGGGGGTTCAAGAATATGAAAAAGGGTTTTTACTTTCGGAGGTTCCATTAGGCCAGGGAATAGTCAATTTGTCTGTTGCTGTGGCTTTATGCAAAAAATTAAATCCGTCGATTACGTTTAACTTGGAAATGATCACTCGAAATCCCTTAAAAATACCTTGTTTAGATGCGGCCTATTATGAGACCATGGGTGATATTTCATCATCTGCTTTAGCCAAAACCTTAGGCATGGTGAGGGAGAGGAAATTTGAGGGTAAATTACCATCCACGAGCCAATTGACCGGAGAGCAGGCTTTGGCTTTTGAAGAAAAAAATATCGTGGATTGCTTACAGTATAGTAAAAGTAAATTAGGACTAGGATAAATATTACATAAAAATGAGCGTAGGATTAGACAAGAAAGAATTTCCGGGAATTAATTTATTTGATTTGACAGGAAGGGTGGCCATTATTACGGGTGGTTCAAAAGGCTTGGGGCTTGCTATGGCGGCAGGATTAGCCTCGGCAGGTGCCCATATTTTATTGGTCAATAGAAACAAAGAAGAGGGCGAAAATGCGGCAAAAGAGTTGGCCGATACCTATCCGGTCGATTCATATTTTTTCCAAGCGGATGTAACCCAACAAGCCGAAACTGAGGCGATGGCAGCGTTTGCTTTTAATCAATGGGGACGAATTGATATTTTAATCAATAGTGCGGGAATTAATATCCGAGGGGCTATCGATGAATTATCGCTAGAAGATTTCAAGCAAGTGATGGATGTTAACGTGACGGGGACGTGGTTAAGTTCTCGGGCCGTGATTCCTTACATGAAAAAAGGAAAAAGGGGAAGCATTATTAATTTGGCGAGTGCCTTGGGACTTATTGGATTGTCTAATCGCACGCCTTATACTTCGAGTAAAGGAGCCGTGGTTCAAATGACTCGGGCATTATCGTTAGAAATGGCCCCATTTAATATTAATGTCAATGCCATTTGTCCAGGTCCTTTTTTGACAGAAATGAATTTACCTATTGCCGATACGGAGGAGGGTTTGAAATTTGTGGTAGGCGCCACGGCATTAGGTCGTTGGGCTGAGCTAAAAGAAATTCAAGGAGCCGCCATTTATTTAGCAAGTGACGCCGGAAGTTATATGGTGGGGGCTATGTTATCCGTGGATGGTGGCTGGACTGCCCGATAAAAATAGCCTCCCGTTAATCTCTTTCCGGGAGGCCACCATTTTAAATTATACGATAAATGTCAACAGATAAATGGCTAAAATAGAAGTGAAAGCCATGATGACCGTACCGACGCTATGAGATTTATTTCCTTCTTTTATGGTCAAACCTGATAATTGAGTCACAGCCCAGAAAAAACTATCGTTGGCATGTGAAATAGCTATGGCACCTGCACCAATGGCAAGTACAGTAAAAACGCGCATGATTTCAGAATCAAGTCCTAACGTTACCAAAATAGGGCTTATAATAGAAGCAGTCGTTATCATAGCGACCGTTGAGGATCCTTGAGCTGTTTTCAGAAAAAAGGCAATGATAAATGGAAGAAAAATTCCCCAGTTGGCCGTGCTCATATTTGAAGTAACAATATCGGCAATACCTGAATTTTGAAGCATTTTACCAAAAATTCCTCCAGCACCGGTAATCAAAATAACGGGGGCAGCGATCACTAATGAATCACCGATCCAACCTGTAGAAGAAAGCACTTGGCGATCAAATTTTTCAGGAAGGGTAAAGGACAAAAAAGCGCCTAATAACAGGGCAATGATGGGTGTTCCTAAAAAAAGTATGATATCGGTCAATTGATTTTCACCCAATGGCTTAGAGGGATAACTGGCCACTGAAGCTAAAATAATTAGTAAAAGTGGAAAAATGATGGGCAAAAATGATTTGAAAGCGGATGGTTTTTTTCCGCTGATTTCTTGTTGTTCGCCTTCGGCAAATTTGGGTTCAAGTACTATTTTAGTGACGTATTTTTTCACAAAATAATAGCAGGGTACTAAACTGATCAAACTGACCACCATACCCCAAAAAATGACCATACCTAAATCGGCATTAATGATCCCTGCGGCGGCAATGGGTCCTGGAGTGGGTGGTACTAAGGAGTGACTTGCCGTTGCACCTAAAGCCAAAGCCACGGTGGTTGCCGCATATGGCACTTTCCCTTTAAAAGAAAGCGATTTGCTAATGGGATTCATCATGATAAAAGTACTATCGCCAAACACGGGAATGGAAAGGATCCAACCGCTTAGCATCATGGCCAGCATGATGGATTTTTCACCGATCCATGAAAGTACTTTTTGGGCTAGTACCATGGCTCCTCCTGTTTTTTCGAGGAAGGTACCGATGGTTACCCCTAGTAAAATCAATAGGCCAATGTTTCCTAAAACTCCTCCAAAACCATCTTTAATTGATTTTAAAATAAGGTCTGTGGGCATTCCCACACAAATGCCAAAACCAATGGCGCCAATAAAAAGAGCTAAAAATGGATGAATGTCAAATTTTGAAATCGCGACCAAAATTACCCCGAGAGACAAAAGGGTGATTAAAAGGGTTATCATATTAAATAGGTTTTTTTAAAAAATGTACACCAATTAAGTATTAAAATTTCACAAAATTGTTCTATGTTAGGATTTTATTTTCAAACAAATAGCAAACATGGCAAGATTTACAAATCAGTTGGCATTAATCAGCGGCGGAGCAGACGGCTTAGGCAAAGGCATAGCTGCTTTGATCGCTTCAGAAGGCGGGAAAGTGGTATTGTTAGATAACAATGAGCATAAATTAGCACAAACGGAATCCGAATTTAAGTCGGCCGGTTACGAAGTCACGACCATCATCGCCGATGTAACAGCAGAGAAAAGCATCGTTTCAGCCTATGAGGAGGTTGGCAAAAAATACGGTCAAATACACATCATGGTTAATTGCGCGGGTATTGTGGGGCCGACTAGTACCAAAATCACGGATTATTCCACGGAAGATTTTGATCGATTGTATCAGGTAAACCAAAGAGGAACCTTTTTGATGACTAAGTATGCTGTGAAAGCGATGGAAAGTTTTGGCTATGGACGTATTTTGTTGATTGCGTCCATGGCTGGGAAGGAGGGTAATCCAGGAATGATTGGCTATTCGGCCTCCAAAGCAGCGGTTATTGGCATAGTCAAATCTATTGGAAAAGAATATGCCACTGCTGGCATTACGATTAATGGACTTGCTCCGGCGGTGATTAAAACCGCCATGAACGCGGATACGGACCCTAAGCAATTGGAATATATGGTCGCCAAAATTCCCATGGGAAGACTAGGGGAAATAGAGGAAGTGGCCAAGATATCGGCTTGGATTGTTTCAAAGGAATGTACGTTTACGACAGGGTTTTTGTTTGATATTTCGGGGGGAAGAGCTACTTATTAGGTAAATTCTGTAGAGACGCGATACCTCGCGTCTTTTTTCCGATTGCTGTAGAGACGCGATACCTCGCGTCTTTTGTAAAGGCGGCATCTGTTGGAAAATCAAAATTGCACAGCACATACATTTTTTTAGACGCGAGGTATCACGTCTCTACAAAATAATTCAAAAATTATTTTGAAAAGTTCCATTATTAGTTAACTTTGTCAAATAAAAAATGTTAGAGAAATAATTTTTTACAAGGATTATTTCGAAGACTTCTTCAAGAGCTTAAATGAAAAATTGCAGGGTAAAATTGATGAAGTGCTATTTGCCATTACAATTTTAGAGCGGGTGCCGACAAAATTTCTGAAGAATATTGAAGGAATTAAAGGACTGTTTGAAATTAGAGTAGAATTTGAAAGCAATATTTATCGGATATTTTGTTGTTTCGATAAAGGAAATTTAGTCGTATTATTTAACGGGTTTCAAAAGAAAAG
Source organism: Spirosoma fluviale (assembly GCA_945906795.1). Lineage (GTDB taxonomy): Bacteria > Bacteroidota > Bacteroidia > Cytophagales > Spirosomataceae > Aquirufa > Aquirufa fluvialis_F. Next base: position 9,627 of record CAMDRO010000002.1, on the reverse strand, counting down.
CCAAAAAACTCCTTTAGTTGAGTTGAAGAAAGCAAAATCCATTATGGAGGCATATTTTAATGATTTTAAAAAACAATAATTATGAAGGTCGAAAATGAGCATATAAAAACATTTAACCAGCATCTTGATCAAAGATATGGTGCTATTGGAACAGAGAAAAGAGTTAATTTTGAAATTAAGGCAAAATCTTTTGCCATTGGAGAATTGGTAAAAGAAGAAAGGAAACTAGCTAAATTGACTCAAGAGGAACTTGCTAATAAAGTTGGAGCAAAAAAAAGCTTCATCTCAAGAATTGAAAATGGACATAGCGATATCCAACTATCCACGTTGTATAAATTAATTGAACTAGGTCTTGGAAGAAAAATAAACCTAACCATTCAATAAAAATATACATATTAAACAGGGAAAATGGATTAGGTAGGAGGTATTGTAGGGGTTGGGGTTACCTCAACCAAAATAAATAAATCGCAAGAGACGGGTTTTACCCCGTCCGAAAAAACGGTAATGTAGGGGTCGGGTTTACCTCGACCCCTAAAAAGGTAAATTTAGGTAAGAGGTAACGTTTAATGAGGAAATTCAGGTAATAGGTATTAGGGAAAATTAGGTAAAAGTCTACAGGTTTTTTTAAAAAAAATAAAATCAAAATGAACGCTAAAAAGACATTCATTAAATCAGAAATGAGAAGCGCAGGTATAAAATTAAAAATGGGTTTCGTTCTTATGCTTTTAATGCTGAGCGGCATCGCGAAAAGTCAGCATAATGATGACATCAACAGCCGAGACATTCTGTACCTTACTTCGGGGGGAAAGCTTTTACCCTTGCAAGCCAATATGGATATTCGGCATTACACGATAAGTTTAGATGTCGACATAGCGAAAAAATCCATCAGCGGTTATACAGAAGTCAGTTTGAATTTATCACAAAAATCAGACACCCTGCTTTTGGACTTAATCCATTTATACAAAGTCACCCAAATCAAGGTGAACAACAAACCCGCATCCTACTTTCAACATGATGATAAAATATTTATCACATCCCAAACAGGTTTTAACGAAGGCAACCAAAAAGTTTGGATCGAATACCATGGAATTCCACCAGTGGCCATTAGGCCTCCATGGGATGGTGGATTTACCTGGGAGAAAGATAAAAATGGGAATGACTGGGTATCCATCAACATTCAAGCAGAAGGTGGAAAAATGTATTTTCCTTGTAAAGACCACCCCAGCGATGAGCCGAACGAAGGAGCCGATTTGAAAATAAGCGTTCCTGCCCATTTAAAAGTCGCAGGACCTGGACTTCTACAGAATGTGACGACTAAAAAGAATAAGTCAACCTATCATTGGAAAACCAATTATACCATTAGCAATTATTGCATTTTGTTTAACATAGGCAAATACCAAGTAATTAAAGGTGAGCTTGTTACCGTCCTTGGCAACAAAGTACCCATTGAATATTATGTCTTAGAAGTGGATACGATGCATGCTAAAAAAGTCATTGCAACCAAAAAACGTGACAATCAAATCTTGGAAAAATATTTTGGTGAATATCCTTGGGTAAAAGAAAAAATAGGCATTGCTGAGGTACCCAATTCGGGCATGGAACACCAAACCATGATTACTTTTGACAACAAATTTGCCTATAAAAATATCGGAGGCCAAGAATATTCAGCCAACCTATTTCATGAATATGCCCATGAATGGTGGGCAAATAAAGTCACCAACAAAGACTGGGGCCATATGTGGATCCAAGAAGGGATTGCAACCTACGCAGAGGCTTTAGCGATGTTGGAAATCGGCGGCGAGTCGGCCTATAATGAAATTATTGCCGGCCACAGAAAAGGGGTTCGCAACAGATATGCAGTGGTTCCTGGGGAAGAAGTCACCGGAGAGGAAGTCTATTCAGGAGGCGATATTTACGGAAAGGGCTCATTTTTCATGCACAGTTTACGCTATTTAATTGGCGATGAAGTGTTTTTCCCTACCTTAAAAACCTTAGCCACCGATCCAACATACACCTACGATCATTTTGTCACTACTACAGATGTCGAAAAGCTATTTAGCTCAAAATCAGGAAAAGACCTAAAACCATTTTTTGACTTTTACCTGAGAACGACCCAAGTATTGGACATAAACATCAAGGAAATTGGTTTTCAGAAATACCAAATTAAGGTAGGGAATTTAATGATGCCATTGCCTTTTGACGTGACGGCTAATGATAAAACTAGTCGCATCGTGATGGACAACAAGGATCTTATTGTCAATAGCATTTTGCCACCCCAAGTAGATGCGAAAGGATATTATTTGAAAAAAGTAACGCTCCAATAATGAAACAAATTCTCTGTTTATTTTTCGCAATTACCTTATTATTGGGTAGTCCAAGGGCACATGCAGATGATTACCCGGTCAATAAAAACATCGATATTAAGCATTATGCTTTTGAGCTCAATCTATCTGACAGCAACGATGAAATTAGGGGGATTGCGTTCATCACCATTGATTTCAAGCAAGTAGGTTTACGAAATTTCCGATTGGATTTCGTCAACCAAAAAGCTGAAAAAGAAAATAAGGGTATGGCGATTGACGCGATCATGGTAGGCGATCAGGCCATTCAATATACGCATCAAAATGATGAAATCATCCTTAATTTGCCGAGTCCATCCACGAAAAATCAAACCCTTATTTTTACCATTAAATACCATGGGGTTCCTTTGGATGGATTAAGGATTGGAAAAACCAAATTAGGGGATCGCAGTTTCTTTAATGAAAATTGGCCTAATCGGGCAAGGCACTGGTTGCCGACTTTTGACCATCCATCCGACAAAGCCACCTCTGAATTTATGATCAAAGCGCCTTCGCATTACAAAGTAATTTCCAACGGCCTATTGCTGGAAGAATCTGAATTAGGCAACAGTATGAAGTTGACGCACTGGAAACAATCTGTCCCTTCCTCCTGCTGGCTGTTTGTGATCGGTGTGGCTGAATTTGCGGTCCAATATTTGGATCCGTTCATGGGCAAATCCATTGAAACTTGGGTCTATGCTAAAAATAGGGAGTTGGGATTTTATGATTTCCAGGAGCCGACCAAAAAGGTATTGGAATTTTACAGTCAATATGTGGGGCCATTTGCCTATGAGAAATTGGCCAATATCCAGACGCCTAGTGTGAATGGAGGGATGGAAAGTTCATCCGCTATTTTCTACGGAGAAGAGTTGGTGACGGGCAAAAGGTCCGAAAGAACTCGAAATGTCGTCATACATGAAATTGCGCATCAATGGTTTGGCAATTCGGTCACGGAAACTACTTGGGACGATGCGTGGCTAAGTGAAGGATTTGCGACATTTTTCACCTTGTTGTTCATTGAACATGAATATGGCAAGGAAGAATATACCAAAGGAATCGAAAAGGCTAAAAAAACAGTATTAGAGTTATCGGCAAAAATGCCCGACTTCAGCATTGTGAGTCCAAGGACTGCTGAGAAAGAGCTAGTTATTACAGGAATTACGTATCAAAAAGGGGCTTGGGTATTGCATATGTTGAGAAATCTCATGGGCGAAACCCATTTCAAAAAAGGGATCCAATCGTACTATGCTAAATTTTATACGTCATCCGCGACGACTGATGATTTTAGAATTGAGATGGAAAAAGCTTCGGGATTGGATTTGAACATATTCTTTAAACAGTGGTTATTCCAACCGGTGATTCCCAAAATACAGGCGAATTGGACTTATGATGCTAAGACTAAAAAGTTAAAGGTCAATTTGGAACAAATTCAAAAAGGAGATTTTATTTTTAATATGCCCGTGGAGGTAGCTTATTATAAGAAAGGAAGCAAAACCCCTACCCTGCTGAAAATGCACCTTGGCAAAAAACAAAAAACTCAAACGTTTATGCTGAAAGAAGCACCGGAGCGATTTGAGGTGGATCCGAGAAATGTATTGCTCTGTGAGCCGACGATCGTCAGTAGAGACGCGATACTTCGCGTCTTTTCCCAATTTCCTGTAGAGACGCGATACTTCGCGTCTGATTTCCAGTTCCTGTAGAGACGCGATACTTCGCGTCTTTTGTGACGAATCAAAATCATGTTGCACATCCATAATAAAATAGACGCGAAGTATCGCGTCTCTACAATGGGTGGATACATACATGTGAAATAGACGCGAAGTATCGCGTCTCTACATTTTCAAACGCGATCCTTTGATCACCTATTTGATATTCTATTGGCCAACATTGATTTACTCAAAAACTAATTGAATATTGAATCATGAAAAATAGCATCGGTAAGATTGAGCAAAACAAATACCAAATAAAAACAATACGGGCTGATTGGTGGGATTATTCATCTTCTGGGGTCTATTTTGTAACTATTTGTCTGAAAAAAATGCACCCGGTTTTCGGAAAATTGGTTCTTGAAACCGTTAGCTTAAATTCAATAGGATTAATCGCAAATACTAATTGGCTACGGATTCCTGAGTTTTTTCCATTTATAAGTCTGGGCCCTTACATCATTATGCCAGATCATTTACATGGGATTTTATTTGCAAATAAGTTGACAAATACATTCGTCAATCAAAAAAAAATGGGACCACAATCGAATAATTTAGCTTCAATCATACGAGGTTTTAAATCTTCTGTGACGATTGAAGCTCGTAAAATTGAGCCGAATTTTACATGGCAAAAGTTGTATTATGATCGGATTGTACGAAATGAACAAGAATTAGAAAACGTGATTCAATATATTTACGATAATCCAATTAAAGGGTAATTGGACCCAATTTGTAGAGACGCGATACTTCGCGTCTAATGAAAATGGATTCACATCATATTTTGATTTACCAATAGACGCGAAGTATCGCGTCTCTACGTTTTTTTAGACGCGAAGTATCGCGTCTCTACGAAAGAAACATCTTCTTTAATTCGGCTAATTTAAACTTTTTAGATGGCACGTATTTTTTCAACTTCTTATCTTCGAAGGAATCAACCTGCCAAATGCCATTAGAAATCCCAAATACAGTTTGTATTTTCAAATTAAGATCTTTCAATAAATTACGTCTTAATCGATTTAATTCAGTAGTAGAAAGATTTTCTTGTCCAATGAGCAAATTAAGGTCGTGGCTTGAAATACTTTTATCTTTCGACGCTAAAATTTTCTGAAATACACAAATTTCAAGCTCATTAAAATATTGATCCACATTAATCCTAGGGACTATTAATGTATCCGATTTAGTGGTTGTGATTTTCCACTTAAAAAAATGAAAAACAAGGCCTATAATCAAGCCAATTACAAAGACCCACATACTATTAAAGTAATCCATATCAAAAATCAACTGAAATTTATTGTTAAGCTAGATGCTAAGCTAGATGAGTCGGATTGCTAATTAATTGACCTGTCGATCTGATCGACAAGCTATTTATCGCTAAATAAAAACACCTCATACATATGAATTTTCATTGCCCTGATAACCCTATAAATCTGAAAAATACTGGTATTGATTTGACCTAATTCAATCCGAATTATTTGCTTTGAATCCATTCCTGTTTCAAACGCTAATTTCTCTATAGTAATATGTTTTGACATTCTAATCACTCTTAAATTAGAACCTATCAGCAAAGCAACTTCACCTTTCGTCAACTTCATATCTAAAAGTATCTATAAAATGAATAAAAGAAAATGTCATATTTGACACCTATCAGTTAAAACTCATAAAATACACATAATATATTGATGAAATCAAAAATTCTGTAATCTGCTATATTTGTAAAGTAGATTTATTTAAGAGAAATCCATCATATATTGTTGATAATTAACAAAAATCAATTTTAGGTATAGGGTAGAGACGCGATACCTCGCGTCTATTTCCTGGTTACCGCATTCATTGTCGTGGACTCAAAATAGAAGAATTAACGAAAGGTCCTTTTGGGAATCAACGTTTAGCTGTAAGCGCAGCGCACGAGCAAATCAACCCGATTGAATGCATGAAAATTAGACTCTTTTAATTAAATGATGAACATTTTGAGTATTTTTGGAACTGAATAAACCGATTTGTAGATCTGTCATTATATGAAAAATATTGATAAAAATAGTTTAGAAAACGCATTTCGTTTATTCGAATCAAATGATATTGACAAAATCGAAGTAGGAACCACCAGAGGTCTTATGGAGATACATCGTTATCTTTTTAATGAATTATACGATTTTGCCGGAAAAGTACGCACGCACAACATCTCGAAAGGCGGTTTTAGATTTGCAAACGCTATATATATAAATGAAATTTTGGTAAAAATTGAGCAAATGCCAGAGAGCAATTTCGAAGAAATTATCGCAAAATATATTGAAATGAATATAGCTCATCCTTTTATGGAGGGCAATGGAAGAACCATGCGTATTTGGCTTGATATGATTTTAAAAACTAGGCTTAAAAAATTAGTGAATTGGCAATTTGTAGATAAGTCATTGTACTTACAAGCTATGGAAAGAAGCCCTATTAATGGGTTAGAATTAAGGACTTTATTAAGTCAAAACTTAACTGACGAAATAAATAATAGAGAAGTTATTTTTAAAGGAATTGAGCAGTCCTATTATTATGAAGGATACGAGAAAGAAGGTGATGAAAACTAACGAAACAATACCAGAAAAAGAATTTGATACAGTTAAGTTCTTTAGAGCAGTGAAAGAAAAAATCTCAAAAGAAACTCAGGGAATGTCATTCGTAGAATTCAAAGAATACATTAATAAACGAAAATTAAAAACTAATCAATAAAGGTTTATCGCCATTGTTGACTTATTCACAATCTTAAGATTGATCCCGAATTAAAACATACTCAACCAAAACCTTTACCATAAAAAATGCCTATAAATCATTGATTTACAGGCATTTTTTGAAAATTCTAGTGATCGCGTAGGGATTCGAACCCCAAACCTTCTCATCCGTAGTGAGATGCTCTATCCAATTGAGCTACGCAACCAATATCCCTAAGGGACTGCAAAGGTAAAATTTCTTAGGCAATTTGAAAAGGCTTAGCCTAAAAAATTCAAAAATCTTTATTTCCCCGTAAATTTAGGGGCTCTTTTCTGCATGAAAGACATGACTCCCTCAGAAAAATCTGCAGACCTACCCGCGATGGACTGACCCTTTGCCTCAGACTCCAATACATTAGCTAAATCCTGGTTTTGAGCCTTTTGCAAAGCCTGCTTCATCAGTCCAATGGCTAAAGTTGGCCTTTCGGAAAATTCCTTTGCCAAAGCATCCACTCGGCCTTGCCAAGTATCTTCACTGATAACTTCCGCCACAAAACCAATTTCTTTCGCTTCCACAGCAGAAACACGATTTCCTGTGCTTGCTAGCTCAAAAGCCTTGTGATATCCCACCGATTGCATTAAAAAGGCGGTACTACCCGCATCCATCGCCAGGCCTATTTGTATAAACAATTCAGAAAAATACGCTCCTTCTTTGGCAATTAAATAATCACAGGCCAAAGCCAAGCTGCAACCTGCTCCCGCCGCTACCCCATTGATCGCCCCAATCACAGGCTTATTTAATCCACGCAATGCCAAAATCATCGGGTTATACGTAGCTCTCAAAACATTTCCTAAATCAGGATCCGTTACCCCAGCCTTTAAATCAGCCCCAGAACAGAATGCCTTTCCAGAACCCGTAATGACTAAAACTCGCACCAAATCAGAGATTTGAGCCGCTTCCGCCACCTCACGTATTTCATGACTTAACCCAGGATTCAACGCATTGAAAACCTCAGGCCTATTTAATTCAATGGTCCAAATAGACCCCGAACGATGTAATTTCAAATAGTTAAATTCCATAATTTGTTCATTTTAACATGCTAAAATTTATTGCCTAATACCTAAACTCTTTTTTTTTAGACGCGAGGTATCGCGTCTCTACTTTTTGTTAGACGCGAGGTATCGCGTCTCTACATTTTTTTAGACGCGAAGTATCGCGTCTCTACAAGATTAAACCCCTTTCCTCAACCTTGCCACCGGAATCCCCAAGGCTTCCCGATATTTGGCCACCGTGCGGCGCTTCACTACATAGCCTTTTTCGGCCAATAGCTTTTCCAATGCTTCATCCGTATGAGGTGAACCCACAGGCTCCTGCTCTATAATCTCCCGCAAAATGTTCTTCAATTCTCGCGTTGATATATCTTCCCCCGAATCATGCATGATTCCCTCAGAAAAGAAATATTTCAAAGGAAACATCCCAAAATCCGTTTGCACCGACTTCGCCGATACCACCCTAGACACGGTTGAAATATCCATCCCAATCATCGCCGCAATCTCTTTCATTTTTAAAGGCCTCAATTGTGCATCATCCCCCGTCAGAAAAAACGCATATTGCTTGCCCACAATTCCCTCCATCGTTTTCATCAAAGTTCCTTGACGCTGCTGAATAGCCTGAATAAACCAAGAAGCCGAATCTAATTTATGTTTAATAAAGGTCACCGCCTCTTTAATGTCTTTTTGCTGCTTATCTCCTTTGGCATACGTCTGTAACATATCCTGAAATGCCCTACTCACCCGTAATTCAGGGGCATTTTTACCATTTAATTTAATCTCTAACTTCCCGTCCAAAGCCGTTACAATGAAATCAGGTTGCAAATAAGGGGCCACCTCCCCCACTTCTGTCCCTCCTGGCTTAGGATTTAAGCGAGTAATAATTTTGATGGCCTGCTTTAATAAGGCATCATCCACTCCTAACTTTTGTTGAATCTGTGAAAAATGTTTTTTTGAAAACTCATCAAAATAGTGGTCAATCAATTGAATCGCCAAGCCATAAGCCGGCTCATCCACTTCCCTTCGATGCAATTGAAGCGACAAACACTCCTGCAAATCCCTCGCCCCTATTCCAGCTGGGTCCAACTCCTGCACTTTTTTCAAGATCCCCTCCACCTCCGCATAAGTCGTCATAAAGCCAATCGTAAATTCCAAATCATTGACTATGCTCTCTATATTACGCCTTAAATAACCATCAACTTCCAAAGATCCGATGATCTGTTGGGCCAACAACTGTTCCCGTTCCGTTTTGAGAATAAAACCAATCTGCATGAGCAAATATTCCTCGGCACTCGAAACCGTTGCCATCGGTCGCTCCTTAGTCTCCTCATTAGGGTCATAAGAATCCCCCGCCATTTTGTACCCCGAGTAATCATCCTGCAAATAATCCTCTATTTCCAATTCCTCCCGCTCTAAATCATCCACCGTTTCTCGTTCTACAGGCTCATCCAAATCATTCATTTCAGGACCCTCCTCTAAAGCCGGATTCTCCTCCAATTCATCCTCAATCCGAGCCGCCAATTCAGCCGTAGGAATCTGTAACAACTTGATCAATTGGATCTGCTGTGGAGATAAACGCTGCTGCTGAGAAAGTTTTAAGGATAAATTTGACATATCAATTTAATTGGAGCAAATATAAGCCGATTTACAATCAATGTTAAAAATAATCGTTAATCGTAAATAAATAAAAAAAATCCGTTTTTTTAACGTAATTTTGAGGGTTATTGCCCATCTAAAGGGCCTTTTGATTTATTATCGCATGCAAATTAAAGAAATATTAGGTTTAACAGCAGCCCAACAAGCCATCACGGTGAAGGGTTGGGTACGTACCAAACGAAATTC
>CAMDRO010000001.1 GCA_945906795.1 Spirosoma fluviale | reverse complement strand
TGGCTTTTTGAAGGAACTTTTTCCATTAAATTTTCGTCAATAATATAGTTTAAAGTCGCTAGCGATGCGACACAATTTACTGGATGGCCTCCAAATGTTGTTATATGGCCTAAAACTGGGTCAAAACTAAGTGATTTCATTAAATTTTTATTGGCGATAAAGGCGCCAATAGGCATTCCTCCCCCCATTCCTTTGGCCGTTAGTAGAACATCAGGTACGATTTCCATTTCCTCATAGGCCCAAAATGTTCCTGTTCGTCCAAACCCCGTTTGAATTTCATCTATAATTAATAAAGTTCCTGTCTCGTCGCAACGCTTTCTCAAAGATTTGAAATAAGATTTTGAGGCTTTTCGTACACCCGACTCCCCTCCTATTATTTCGATGATGATGGCAGCAGTCTTATTATTTATATGGACTAAATCTCCCTCACATCCATAATTTATATGTGTTATATTAGGTAGTAAAGGTCTGAATGAATTTTTGAAATTTTCATCACCTGCAAGAGATAATGCTCCTTGAGTACTTCCGTGATAGGCGTTTATGCAGGATATAAAATTAGTTCTCCCGGTATATCTTTTGGCTAATTTCATCGCTCCTTCCACCGCTTCAGTCCCTGAATTTGTAAAGTATACTTGATTTAAGGTGGGTATTTTTGTTGAATTTACTAATGCCTGCGCGAGTAATACTTGTGGCGATTGTATATATTCTCCATACACCATCAGATGCATGTAAAGATCTAACTGCTTTTTAATCGCTGATATGATCTTTTTATTTCGATGGCCTACATTCGACACAGCAATTCCCGAAATCAGATCTATATAGGACTTACCTTCTTTGTCATATAAATAAATACCTTTTGCTTTGACAATTTCTAATGCCAAAGGACTATCTGAAGTTGGTGCTAGAAATTTTTGAAAAAGCTGTCGGTTTGTAAAACTCCTCATAGGGTAAAATTACAATGTTCTCGTTATTTTTACTATGTCAATTATCCAAAATATCAACCACTTATCACTTTATCAGTTTACTGATTAAAAATGTATCTATTTTTGTCTATGTTTAAATATTTAATTATTCTTTTTTGCTTTTTATCTATTAACACTTTTAGCCAAACGGTCAGTGGTTCCATCAAAGATAAAAAGGGTGATCCGCTTCCATTTGCTACCGTTTGGGTTTCCGATATAAACAAAGGTACTTTGGCCAATGAAGATGGTCAATATGCTGTACAAGTTCCCATAGGAAATCATGAATTAGTGTTTCGGTTTTTGGGGCATAGTCCATATTCAAAAAAAGTTACTATTGAAAAAAGTACGGATAAAATAGAGATAAATGTTGTTCTAGAGGAACAAGCAGTTTCATTAGCGGAAGTTAACGTAGGAGGTTTAAAAGAGGATCCAGCGATTGGGATCATGCGAAGAATGATTTCCATGGCTCCATTTCATACGAAGGAAGTGGATCAATACAGCGCTAAGGCCTATGTGAAAGGAGTTGGTAAAATCACTTCTATTTCGAAAATGATGAATGCTTTAGTTGGCAAGAAAATGGAAAAGGAAGCAGGGATAAAAGTGGGTTCTACCTATTTATTGGAAGGGATAAACCAAGTTAATTATCAAAAGCCTAATAAAATAACGGAAAAAGTATTGTCAAATCGCAACAATTTACCGGCGGTATTGAGAAATGCAGATGCTCCAAATTTACGCGTGACTCAAACAAATTTCTATTCGCCTAAAATTTGGGGATATTTGATTTCGCCAGTTTCGCCCAATGCGTTTCAATTTTATAAATTTGCCTATATAGGTAGTTTTATTGTCAATGGTCAAACCATCAGTAAAATTCAAATCACTCCTAAGTCGACTTATCAAGATTTGTTTGAAGGAGTTATTTCAGTTGTTGAAGATACTTGGAGTATATATTCGTTCAGTTTGAATTTTAAAAATTCATCAGGTCAGTTTAGAATGCAACAACAAAATTCTTTGTTCCAAGGTGTTTGGATGCCCATAAATTATGATGTGAATATTAATTTTGATGCGATGGGCTTTGGTGCCACGTTTCGATATATTACGCAAATAAAAGAATATAAAATCAAGGTAAACCCTGTTCTTGTTGTTAAACCCAATATCATCGAAGAGCGGTTAAATAAATCTTTAGCCAAGGAAATAGATCGAGAAAAAGTTAAAGATCCGAAATCCGCATTATCATCAGAAGTAACTAGAAATAAATTAAAGAAGATTTTACGGCAGGTTGACAAAACTGAAAAAATAGAATTTCTTGAAAAATCGGAAGAAAAGGAAATATTTACTTCGGACTATGTTTTTGAGGTTGATTCAATGGCTTCTAAACATGAAGAATCATTTTGGGTGTCTGAACGTCAGGTTCCTCTCACTGAAGCGGAGGTAATCGGGTATAAACAAGCCGATAGCCTTCAGTTACTAGATCGGAATAAATTGACAAAGGATTCATTAAGAAACTTGCCCGTATTTCGTTGGACTGATTTGATTCGTGCTCGAACCTATTTGTATGAAAAGAGGAATTTGGGTCCAAGTTTAAGGTTAAGTTCCTTGTCTGGGGGCTTTAACCCTGTAGATGGATATGTTATTCAAAGAAATATTGAGTTCCGGCATACATTTAGTTTATCTAATTTTTATTCTATTAATGCGAATTTTCGATATGCATTAGCCAGAAAGGCTTTTAATGGAGATCTTGGTTACACAAGAAATTTTGATGAAAATAGGCGGCGTTTAATCTTGGGTGCTGGGAGTAATGTGTATCAAATAAATGCGACTAGTCCAGTTTCGGATGTATATAATAAGTTTTACGCTTTGTTATTGAATGAAAATTACTTAAAATTATATCAAAAGAATTTTTTGAATGTGGGATATGAATACCAAGTGTCATCTAAAATTCGTTTCAGTGGATTTTTTGAATTTAGATATCGTAAAGGTTTATCTAATCATGTTGATCAAGGTTTGTTTAGCAATTCTACCTTTTTTGCGTCGAACACACCAATGAATAATGAATTCGGGAACACTTCATTTCAAGACAATAACCAGTTTCATGCTAGGTTTAATATGCGTTGGCAGCCTTTATCTAGTTGGCGAAGATTTAATCAAGTCCGTAGATTATCAAATAACGAGGGGCCTACTTTCAACTTGCAACTAGAAAATGGCTTCATCAATCAACCTTTTTCTAAAATTAGTATTAGTGCCAATCAAACTATTTCACTTAATCGTTTAGGTCGGTTAAGTTATTTTATAAATTATTCTGAATTTTTAGAGAAACCGACCTCTTTTTTAGATTATCAGCATTTTAAAGGAAATGAAATGGATGTGGTAAGCAATGACCGCAGAATGTTTTATGCTTTACCCAATTATTTATTTAGTACAAGTAGTTCACATATAAGAGCTCATATTCATTGGGAACCCCGTAAATTATTCTTTTCGCAAATTAATTTGTTAAATCTATATGGAATAAGGGAACATGTGGGATATAATTATTTAAAAATTTATGCTCCTATTTATAAACAAGATTATCACGAAATTTCATACGGGATAAGCGGTATAGCTAAAATTATCTCAATGGATCTTGTTTATCCGATGGGTAATTGGGTTCCAGAAAGGCTGAAATTAGTTTTCAGATTACCCTTTTAATTGTTTTTTCAGGGGCTATTCCTTATTTTTGTGACAAATTTATTTAGAATAATATAAATACAGATTTATGAATTCAATTGTTTATTTAGTTCCTGCTTTTGGTTTAGTGGGTTTGCTGTACACAGCGTGGAAATTTAGTTGGGTATCGAAGCAAGATGCTGGAAATGAAAAAATGCAGGAATTAGCAGGTTATATTGCTGATGGAGCTATAGCCTTTTTAAAAGCTGAATGGAAAATTTTAACTTATTTCGCTATACCTACTGCTATTTTATTGGCATGGTTGGGATCCCAAGAAGGAACGCCAGATAATCCAATTCATTCATCTCCTTTAATTGCAGTTGCTTTTTTAATAGGAGCTATATTTTCTGCTACCGCTGGTTATATAGGAATGATTGTGGCTACGAAAGCAAACGTTCGTACTGCTGAAGCAGCTCGAACTTCTTTGGCTAAAGCTTTAAATGTGTCTTTTACTGGAGGTTCAGTGATGGGTATGGGAGTGGCTGGATTGGCTATTTTAGGTTTAGGAGGTTTATTTATCGCGTTCTATCAAATTTTTGCTGAAGGCAAAGCCTTAACTTCGATGGAAATGAGAACTGCTATCGAAGTATTAGCTGGTTTTTCATTAGGAGCTGAATCGATTGCCTTGTTTGCTCGTGTAGGTGGAGGTATTTATACCAAAGCTGCTGATGTGGGAGCGGATTTAGTTGGTAAAGTAGAAGCGGGTATTCCAGAAGATGATGTGCGTAATCCTGCCACTATTGCGGATAACGTGGGTGATAATGTGGGTGATGTGGCTGGTATGGGAGCTGATTTGTTTGGCTCTTATGTAGCGACTATTTTAGCTACGATGGTATTAGGTCAAGAAATATCAGTTAATGATAATTTTGGCGGCTTCTCCCCTGTTTTATTACCAATGCTCATTGCGGGTGTTGGTTTATTGGCTTCCCTTGTAAGTACATTTTTTGTTCGTATATCAAGTGAAACATCTTCAGTTCAAAATGCGTTGAATTTAGGTAACTACATTTCTATCGCAATCACTTTTGTAACTTCTTATTTTTTGGTGACCAATATATTACCAGAAACATTGATTTTAAGAGGTAGAGAATTTTCTTCGATGGATGTATTTTATGCCATCATTGTAGGATTGATCGTTGGAACATTAATGTCAATCATTACGGAGTATTACACAGCTATGGGTAAGCGTCCGGTCGATTCAATTGTTCAAAAGTCGGGTACAGGACATGCGACTAACATCATTGGCGGATTAGCTGTGGGAATGGAGTCAACAGTGTTGCCTATTTTAGTTTTAGCCGCTGGTATTATTGGATCATATCATTTTGCCGGTATTTATGGAGTTTCTATAGCCGCAGCAGGAATGATGGCTACCACGGCGATGCAATTGGCGATTGATGCCTTTGGTCCTATTGCAGATAATGCAGGTGGTATTGCTGAGATGGCTCAATTACCAGCTGAGGTTCGTGAGCGTACGGATAATTTAGACGCGGTCGGTAATACGACAGCTGCTACGGGAAAAGGTTTTGCGATCGCTTCTGCAGCATTAACTTCATTAGCATTGTTTGCTGCATTTGTTGGAATCTCAGGAATTACTCAAATTGATATTTATAAAGCAGATGTTTTAGCTGGTTTATTTGTTGGAGGAATGATTCCTTTTATCTTCTCTGCCTTATGTATCTCAGCTGTTGGTAAAGCAGCGATGGAAATGGTGAATGAGGTAAGACGTCAATTCAGAGAAATTCCAGGAATTATGGAATATAAAGCTAAACCTGAATATGAGAAATGCGTAGCTATTTCAACAGAAGCTTCTATTCGCCAAATGATTTTGCCTGGAGCCATAGCATTAACGGTTCCTGTGTTGGTTGGTTTTACGATGGGACCTGAAGTATTAGGAGGTTTATTAGCTGGAGTAACTGTGTCTGGTGTTTTGATGGGTATATTTCAATCAAATGCCGGTGGTGCTTGGGATAATGCGAAAAAATCTTTCGAGAAGGGTGTTTTAATTGACGGAGTAACCTATAAAAAAGGTTCTGAACCACATAAGGCAGCAGTTACTGGTGATACGGTAGGTGATCCGTTTAAAGATACCTCCGGTCCATCTATGAACATTTTAATTAAATTGATGTCAATTGTTTCTTTGGTGATTGCGCCTTATATACATGTTGGCGATTCTAATCATGTTTCTAAGTTGGAAAAAGCACCTATTGTTAAAGTGATTGCAAAGAAATAAGTTTAGTTATTTATTCGTTTTTAGAGGCACTTTTATGTGCCTCTTTTTTTTGTTTTTATCCTAATGATTATTGTAAAAAAAACTTTTAGAAAATAGTTTATGCTGACATCATATTTTACCTGCTTGTCATAAAAAAAGCCTTCCATTTGGAAGGCTTATAAAAATTCAAATAGAGCTATTTTAAGCGGTTAATTTGCCTCTTAATGCTCTAGGGATTTCAATGGTTGCAACTGGATTTGACATTGGATTCAAAATTTCACATCCTTCAACAACTAATTTGTTAACTTTTACAGTTTGACCTAAGTCAAGTCCAGAAATATCTACAGTTACGAAATCAGGAATATTTTCAGATAAACCCTTTAAAGTCACCTTACGTAATTTTTGAATCATTTTACCTCCTTTAATTACTCCTGGAGAATTTCCAATGACTTTGATTGGCACAGCAATTTTAATTGGATTTCCTTCAATAATTTCAAGGAAATCAACGTGAAGTATCATCTCATTTACTGGATGAAATTGAGCATCTTGCAATACGGCTCTATACTTATCACCTTCTACATTTAATTCTACTTCATACACATCCACAGAATATAATAATTCACGAAATAATATCATAGGTACCGCAAAGTGCACCTGCTCTTTTCCACCATACAATACACAAGGAGCTAAAGCTTCAGCACGTAGATCTTTTGCGCCTTTACTACCGAGATTCGCTCTTTTAAACCCTACAATCTCTAATTTTTTCATTTTGTTTTTTGTTAATGTTTTTAGTCTTTCGCTTTGGCTATCCCCTAAAAACGGTTGAAATTAATATTTAATAAATAATGAACTGATTGATTCGTGATCTCTGATTCTTCCAATCGCCTTTGCAAATAATTCTGCGACTGAAAGTACTTTAATTTTTTCGCAAGCCTGTTTTTGCGGAATAGTATCTGTGACTAATAATTCAGTTAATACAGAATTTGAAATGTTTTCGTAGGCTTTTCCAGATAAAACGGGATGAGTAACCACCGCTCGAACAGATTTGGCTCCTTTGTCCATAATTAATTGTGCCGCTTTACATAATGTACCTCCGGTGTCAATTAAATCATCAACTAAAATAACATCCGCCCCTTTAACATCTCCAATTAATTGCATCGAAGCGATTTCATTGGCACGTTTTCTATGTTTATCGCAGATAACCATGTCTGCATTAAAAAATTTAGCCATGTTTCTAGTCCTTACCACACCCCCAACGTCAGGAGAAGCAAATACTAAATTGTCTATATTTAATGTTTTTAAATAAGGAACAAATATGGCATTCCCTTCTAGATGATCCACTGGAAAATCCATGAACCCTTGTATTTGACCTGCATGTAAATCGATCGTCATTAATCGATCTGCTCCAGCAGCCGTTAATAAGTTGCCAATTAGTTTTGCCCCTATTCCAACACGTGGTCTATCTTTACGATCTTGCCTAGAATAGCCAAAGTATGGCATTACAGCAGTTACGTAATGAGCCGATGCCCTTCTTGCCGCATCTATCATGAGTAATAATTCCATCAAATTGTCCGAACTAGGAAAAGTGGATTGAATAATAAATACATCACATCCCCTTACTGATTCATCAAAACTTGGAGACATTTCCCCATCAGAAAATTTCAAAATGGTCGCAGCACCCAAATCTTTTCCGTAAAACTTAGCAATATCCTTCGCTAAATAATTTGAAGCAGATCCTGAAAAAATTTTAACCGCATTGATGGCCGCCATAATGTGTTCGATAAATTTATATTAAATAGAGGTGCAAAATTAGATTATTATACCGCGAAAAACAAGTTTATTTTACAGATGCTCTAATAATGTTTAATGCTCCACCCGCTTTGAACCACTCTATTTGTTGATCATTATAGGTATGATTCACTAAAAATTCATCTTTTGAACCATCCGCATGTGATAATTCAATAGTCAAAGGTTTATCTGATGCAAAAGAAGTTAATCCTTTAATTGAGATAGTATCATTTTCTTGAATTTTATCATAATCTGAATCGTTTGAAAAAGTTAAAGCTAACATTCCTTGTTTCTTCAAATTTGTTTCATGAATACGAGCAAATGACTTTACCAATACAGCTCGTACGCCAAGATGCCTAGGCTCCATGGCCGCATGCTCACGGGAAGATCCTTCTCCGTAATTGGTATCACCGACTACAATGGTACCTACTCCAGCAGCTTTATAAGCTCTTTGAGTATTAGGTACTGTATCGTAAGTTCCTGATAATTGACTTTTAACGTTGTCTGTTTTTTCATTGAAGAAATTTACGGCACCGATTAACATATTATTTGAAATATTATCTAAGTGGCCCCTATATTTTAACCAAGGACCTGCCATAGAAATATGATCTGTGGTACATTTGCCTTTCGCTTTGATTAATAATTTCAAATCAGTTAAATCGGATCCTTCCCAAGCTGAGAATGGATCTAATAACTGCAACCGATCTGAAGTAGGCGATACTTTAACCTGAACTTGAGATCCATCTTCAGCCGGTGCTTGATAACCCGCATCTTCTACGCTAAATCCTTGTTTCGGTAATTCATCCCCTGTTGGTGCCTCTAAATACACTTTTTCTCCATTTTCGTTAACTAAATAATCGGTCAAAGGATTGAAAGTTAAATCACCGGCAATAGCTAATGCCGTTACAATTTCCGGAGACGCAACAAATGCAAAGGTATTTGGATTGCCATCTGCACGCTTAGCAAAGTTTCGGTTAAATGAGTGAACGATTGTGTTTCTTTCTGCTTTTTCTGCACCCGGTCTAGCCCATTGTCCAATGCAGGGTCCACAAGCATTCGAAAATACCGTAGCGCCGATTGAATTAAATGTGTCAATAAAACCATCTCTTTCTATCGTGTGACGTACTAACTCGGAACCTGGTGTGATGGTAAATTGTGCTTTCGTTTTTAAACCTTTTGCTGATACTTGTTTCGCTAAAGAAGCTGCTCTGGCGATATCTTCATAAGATGAATTGGTACAAGATCCAATTAAACCTACTTCAACCTTGGTGGGCCAACCATTTTTTTCAGCCATTTCTTTCATTTTCGAAATTGGCGTAGCTAAATCTGGTGTAAATGGACCATTTAAATAAGGTTCTAACGTATCTAAATCGATTTCAATTACTTGGTCAAAATATTTTTCAGGATTGGCATATACTTCAGGATCACCTGTTAAATGTTCTCTAACTTGGTTCGCCAAGGATGCCACATCTGCTCGGTCTGTCGATTCTAAATAACGAGCCATGGAATCATCATATCCAAATGTAGAAGTTGTGGCCCCAATTTCCGCACCCATGTTACAAATAGTTCCCTTTCCCGTGCATGACATGGAAGTGGCCCCATCTCCAAAATACTCAACCACACAGCCAGTTCCACCTTTAACGGTTAATATGCCCGCTACTTTTAAAATAACGTCTTTAGCAGAAGTCCAGCCATTTAATTTACCTGTTAATTTTACGCCAATAAGCTTTGGAAACTTAAGTTCCCATGCCAAACCAGCCATCACATCACAGGCATCTGCACCACCCACGCCTATGGCAATCATTCCTAAACCACCTGCATTGACGGTATGAGAATCTGTACCGATCATCATTCCTCCAGGGAAAGCATAATTTTCTAAAACTACTTGGTGAATAATACCTGCTCCCGGCTTCCAAAATCCAATACCATATTTATCTGATACAGATGAAAGAAAATCATAAACTTCTTTATTTTTATCAACCGCTACTTTTAAATCGGTCGTTGACGCTACTTTTGCTTCAATCAAGTGGTCACAGTGAACCGTCGAAGGTACCGCAACTTGCGGTCTTCCTGCTTGCATAAATTGTAATAAGGCCATTTGAGCTGTTGCATCTTGCATGGCTACTCGATCAGGTGCAAAATCTACATAAGAATTTCCTCTTGTAAACGTATTTGTAGGAGTACCTTCCCATAAATGACTGTAAAGAATTTTTTCAGTTAATGTCAGTGCTTTTCCTGTTAGAGCACGTGCTGCTGCTATTCGAGCTGGCATTTTGCTGTAAACAGCTTTAATCATTTCAATGTCAAAGGCCATAAGATTATTTTGGTTTATAAAATCGTCTCCAAAATTAATAGATTAGCTTCAATTTTGCCACTAATTAGAAATATGATTTACTTTGTGATTGTAATTTTTACCGAATAAAGAATTGGATATCATAATTCTATTTTTTTTCTGTAATTTTTCTAGTTAAATTTTCTCTTAGTGATTCAATTGCGTATTAAATTTCTCGTTATCATATTTTTTCTTACGGGACAAGTACATGTGTATGCTCAATTATCAAAATCCGATTCTCTCATAAAATTAGCCATTAACGCAGCTGCACAGCATAGTTTCGACATAAACAAATTGATATTCAATGTTCACTCAATTGAAAAAGCAAGGTTTTCAAAATTTATCGGCATAGGAAAGCAAAGATTACAAAATATAGAAGGAATTAAAGAGGGTCAATGGTACGGGAATGAAACCATTTCAAAAGTTTATTTGGGTAATTTGAGTCAAATGATTCACGAAATCAATTATTTCAAACCTTATCGAAAAAAAAATGGGAACCCTACTCTTTTCTTTTGGCCAGATTTGTATCAAGATTTTATAGGTACTCAATGTATATCTCCGTTGAATTACGATGGATTTTATTATTATAATTATTCTTTTCTTTCGGATACGCTTGTCGATAAGCAAATTTGCAAACAGTACTTAATTGAGCCTAAATTTAAAACAGATCGATTTTTTCATGGGAAATTAACGCTTAGTCAAGATGGTTGGATTGTTCGTTGGGAAGGCAGCGTATTATCGGATGACATTTTGTACTTGATGGATTTGAATAATGCTTACTTTAAGGGTAAGTGGATACCAAAGCAATCAAATATTATCGTTAAAGGAGGAGTTTTAGGTATTGTTGGAGAGTTTTTGCTGAATCAAAATATTATAGGTCCTGTGGAAAATTGGGCTATGCCACCGTTGGCTTTTAGTCGGCCTGCCGATAAAAAAGAAAAATTAAATATATCGGAAATTGCTTTTGATGAAGTATTCGCATCCCAATTACTTAAGAATTTACATCTTAGTCTTGTTAGAAAATGGAAATTAAGGCCTACAGTTGATCGGATAGAAATTGATTCCGTCCTTTATAATGATCTTGATATAGTTCCAGAAAAATCAGATTTAGTTGATGAAATTCGAGAATCAACCGTTGAAACTTCCATCGCAGCTTTTGATGCACTTAGAAAAACACCTTTTAACCCAAGCCAATTGATTTTCAGTAAATCATTTTATTTTGGGCAAAGGAAAAAAGATTATTATCCATTTGAAATTTATTATAAATCCCCGGTTTTTGATTCTAATTTTAATACCGTAGAAGGTTTTGTTGCTAATTCAGCCATCGTACTTAGACGTCGCTGGGCGCCCTATAAATACCTAGAATTTGAAGCTTTAGGTAGACGTTCTTTTGGTTTAAATCGAAATACAGGCTATTTAAAACTAAGGTATAAAACAGATTATTTTGATGTTCAATTGACCAATGGAGACTATATAGCTCAATTTAACCCAGATAATACCATTTCATCTGAAATGAATTCTTTGGCCACATTATTTTTTAAAAATAATCAAATGAAGATTTATCGAAAAGAATTTTGGGGCCTTTCATTGATTAATCGTTTTTCATCTCGGTTTTATTTGAAAGCTCTTTTAGAATCTTCCAGGCAAAGTCAAATGGATAATACGACTGATTATTATTGGGTTAATTACATGAATCGAACCTTTAGTAGCAATAATCCTACTAATACGGAAAACACAAGAGAAGGCTTTGATTCTCACTATTCATTTGTTTCCCAAGTTCAATTGGTATTTAGGCCATTTTTGTCCTATTCCTATGTCAATAGTTTACGAGTGAGCGACTGGGGTTCGTCGCCATTATTCATTTTTAAATACCGGGCGGGTTGGCCTAATGTATTTAAATCGAGTATTAATTTTCAACTCTTAGAGCTCTCCTATATTCAAAATATAAGCTTAAGTCCTTGGATTAAAACAGGGTTCATTCTAAATACAGGTACATTTATTGGGGGTAAACCGATTTATTTTCAAGACTACAAACATTTTAATGGAGGGATTAGCTTAGTTCAAACGGGGGAAATGCTAGCTTCGCATCGATTGGTAGGTTATTATCAAAATTTGACTAGTGGAGCAAATCAACGATTGAATGTCAATCATTACGCATATAGCACCTCGGGTAATTATGTAGAAGCTCTATCCCAATTCCAATTTTCAAATTTATGGTTAAAACCTTTATTAGGTTTTAAGAAAGCCTACGTGAAGGAATTATTGATCGCCAATGCTTATTACATTAACAATCAAAACCTTTTTTACAATGAAATTGGCTATGGTTTAGATGGGGTTATGAAAGTATTACGATTAGAAGCAATAGCTAATTTTAATAATGGCCAATTTAATTATGTAGGTTTGCGAATAAATATAAATTCAAGAATTAGAATTGGTAATATTCCTGAATGATTTTTTGATTATTTTGAACGGTTAAAAAATCAATTTGAATAAATACATTTTAAGCCCTTATATTTGCGGTCTTTAAAAATTACATATTTTCAAAATTTGAAATGGCAAAAAATTTAGTCATCGTAGAGTCCCCGGCAAAAGCTAAAACAATTGAAGGTTATTTAGGTCGTGATTTTATAGTAAAATCGTCCTTTGGACATGTTAGAGATTTGCCTACAAAAGGTGACAAAGTTATTGATGTTGATAATGATTTTACGCCAACTTATGTAATTTCCCCTGATAAAACGAAAGTGATATCTGAGCTGAAAAGCTTAGCAAAATCATCCGAAGAAGTTTGGTTAGCGACTGACGACGACCGTGAAGGAGAATCTATTTCTTGGCATTTAAAAGAAGCCTTAGGATTAAAAAATACAACCAAACGTATCGTTTTCAGAGAAATAACAGAAAGTGCCATTAAAAAGGCTATTCTAAATCCAAGAGAAATAGATATGGATTTAGTGAATGCCCAACAAGCTCGCAGAATTATGGATCGCCTGATTGGCTTTGAATTATCCCCTGTTTTATGGTCTAAAGTACAAAGGGGTTTATCGGCAGGTCGAGTTCAATCCGTGGCAGTTCGATTAATTGTAGAGCGAGAAAAAGAAATAGACAATCATCAAGCTATTTCTAGTTTCAAAGCGGTTGCTATATTTGATTTGCCTGGAAATAAAGTGTTGAAAGCGGAATTGTCTAAATCATTTTCCAAAGAAAATGACGCAGTTGAGTTTTTGAAAAAATGTGTCGGAGCTACTTTTTCGATTAAAAATTTAGAGACTAAACCGGCCACTAAGACACCTGCCGCTCCTTTTACCACCTCTACCTTACAACAAGAAGCTTCGAGAAAATTAGGTTATGCGGTGGCAACAACCATGTCAATTGCGCAAAAATTATATGAGTCAGGTCGTATTTCTTACATGAGAACTGATTCTACCATGCTATCCCAAGAAGCAAGAGATAAAGCTAAAATAGCTATTGAAGTTTCTTATGGATCTAAGTTTCATCTAGAAAGGCAGTTTAAAACCAAATCAGAAAATGCGCAAGAAGCCCATGAGGCCATACGTCCTACGGATTTCGAATTGAGTACCATTTCTGGCGATGCGAGAGAAAAACGGCTGTATGAATTGATTTGGAAACGAGCCATAGCTTCTCAAATGGCTGATGCGAAAATTGAAAGAACGACAGCTCAAATAGATATTTCAACTACATCAGAAATTTTAGTCGCACAAGGAGAAGTCATTGCATTTGAAGGATTTTTAAAAGCCTATTTAGAAGGAAAAGACGAGGACGAAGAGGATGAAAATAAAGATATGTTGCCTCCATTAAATATAGGCCAAATATTAAATATAAATGAATTAAAAGCCTCAGAAAGGTTTACCAGACCTTCTGCACGTTACACAGAAGCCAGTTTAGTCAAAGCTCTAGAGGAAAGAGGAATTGGTCGTCCTTCTACTTATGCTCCTACTATTTCAACCATCATTAAGCGTGCTTACGTCGTTAAGGAAGATCGAGATGGGAAAGAAAGGAAATTCCAAACTTGGATTTTAAAAGATGATGAAATATCAGGGTCATTAAATTCTGAAATGGTAGGAACAGAAAAAGCCAAATTGTTTCCTACTCACATAGGTATTTTAGTCACTGAATTTTTAGTTGATAACTTTGAAAATGTGGTGGATTATACCTTTACGGCAGAAATGGAGAATCAGTTCGACAATATTGCCAAGGGTAAGTTAGAATGGACCGTTTTAATGAAAAGTTTTTATTCAAGTTTTCATCAGACTATTGAAGATAGTAAGTCGATCACTCGAACTTCTATTGGCGGTGGAAGAGAACTAGGTTTAGATCCTGAAACAAGCAAGAAAATTTCAGTTCGACTAGGAAAATTTGGTCCTTTTGTTCAATTAGGCGAATCCGGAGAGGAAGATAAACCAATATTTGCCAATTTAAGTAACAATCATAATATAGCTACATTAACTTTGGATGAAGCAATTTTACTTTTAGCTCGACCTAAATTACCAAGAGAAATAGGTGTTTTTGAAGATCAAGCTGTCATCATCGGTGCGGGGAAATTAGGACCTTATATTAAAATGGATGGTAAATTCACGAGTTTACCCATTGATTTTGATCCTTTTACCATTGATTTAGAAACTGCATTGCTTGTCATTAAAAGTGCGGCATTGGCTGCTGAATCTGCTGGATTAGGCTTTTTTGAAGAAAATTTGATTGAAACCGGTAAAGGTCGTTTTGGCCCCTATGTCAAGCATAACGGTAAATATTACTCATTAGGAAAAACAGATAATTTAACGAGTATCACCCAAGAGCGAGCCATCGAATTGATTTTAGCAAAAAGAACTTTAGAAGCCAATAAATTCATAAAAGAATTTTCGGAAAATGATATGGTCAAAATTGTCAATGGAATGTATGGGCCTTATATTCAGATTGGAAAGAGAAATGTGAAAATCCCTAAAGGTCAAAAGCCAGAAGATTTAACACTAGAAGAATGTTTGGCTTTAGGAGATAGTACCCCAGTCACATTAAAAAAACGGAAAAAATAGATTAAAAGATGGGTCAAATAATTGATGGAAAACAGGTTGCTGAATCAATGAAGTCAGCTATAGCGTTAGAAGTTTCTGAACTCATTAATGCGGGTAAAAGACCTCCTCATTTAGTAGCGATTTTAGTTGGAAATAATGGCGCTTCAGAAACGTATGTGGCCAATAAAGTTAAATCTTGCGAAGAATTAGGCTTTATTTCTACTTTACTACGCTTCCCTCCCTCTATTTCGGAAAATGAATTACTTGAACAAGTTGTAAAAATCAACACTAATGCTGAAATGGACGGATTAATTGTCCAATTACCCTTACCTGACCATATTAATCCAGACCGAATTATGGAGACAATCGACCCACGTAAGGATGTGGACGGTTTTCACCCGATCAACATAGGTCGAATGGCTAAAGGATTACCTGCTTATATTTCTGCCACGCCCCAAGGTGTTTTAGATTTATTAGCTTATTACAAGATTGAAACCACTGGAAAACATTGCGTGGTTGTAGGTAGAAGCCAAATTGTAGGTTTACCCATGTCTATTCTAATGCAGCGAAATCATCCAATTGGCAATTGTACAGTGACGTTAACTCATTCTAAAACTAAAAATTTAGTTGAAATTTGCCAACAAGCTGATATTCTTATTGCTGCTTTAGGAAAGCCCGAATTTTTAAACGCCTCGTATGTAAAAGAAGGTGCGGTTATTATTGACGTGGGTTTAACGCGCGTGATTGACGAAACAAAAAAGTCAGGATTTGCTCTTAAAGGTGATGTTGATTTTAATGATGTAATTGAAAAATGTTCCTATATAACTCCTGTTCCTAAAGGGGTCGGTCCTATGACCATCGTTTCCCTAATGAAAAACACATTATTGGCAGCTAAAGGTGTTATTTATCCTTAATTTTCTTGATATAAGTACCGATGAAACACTCCTAATGGGAGCTTTTTGTTGAAGGAATCGTTCAAATAAATCTCTCCAAATTCAGCATCATGAGGTACATTAAATAGACCATTCATCAGATTTTCTACTACCAATGTTGAAAATCCTAGAGAATACACGTTGGTCAATAAAATATGTTCTTTAGGATCTAATATTTCTTTCACGGACTTTAGCATATCACCAATTTGTTCTTCTAATACCCACTTTTCACCATCAGGACCTCTCCCATAAGCGGGGGGATCTAATAAAATTCCTTGATAAAAATTTCCCCGCCTAGCTTCTCTTTTAACAAACTTCAATGCGTCTTCTGCCATCCAACGAATGGAGTCTAAATTGGAGACTTCCATGTTTTCCCTAGCCCAAGACAATACAGGTTTTACCGAATCTACATGTGTTACATCTGCACCCATTTGTCGGCATACCAAACTCGCCCCACCCGTGTAGGCAAAGAGATTTAAAAATTTTGGTTTATTGTTTTTAAGTTTTGGAATATTTTCAGCTAAAAATTCCCAGTTGGATGCTTGCTCAGGAAATATGCCTACATGCTTAAATGAGGACAAAGAAATTTTAAAATTTAAATTCAATACGTCCGATTTATAATTTATAAACCATTTTTCAGGAGTATTCTTTTGTATATCCCAAAATCCTTTTTCAGAACTTCCCTTTTCTTTTTTAAAATAGGCGTCTGTTTTAGAAACCCATATTTCATCTGATAAAGATTTTCCCCAAACAGCTTGTGGCTCAGGCCTTCTAACACAAAAATTTCCAAATTGCTCTAACTTTTCAAATCCCCCTGAATCAATTAATTCATACGATTTACCCCAAAATTCTGGGGTATCGGTAGCAATACTAGCTGTATTTTTCAATTTATGGATTGATTTGAATTTTGTTTAAAAAGAACACATTTCGTCTGCCTTCTTCTTGATTGCTTATGGTTTGATATCCGTTGACAACGAAGTATGGGCCATACCAATAATTAATTTCGGATTTTACAGTTCTTCTAACCTTGTCTAATTTATCTTCAGGAACAATTTCTTGAACCCTTAATGCCTCATCTTTTCCATCATTTGAAATTGATTTGGTAATAATTTGGTCATTTTGATGGTAGGATAAATAAACTGTATTATTTAATACAGAAGCTTTAATTTTTTGTATCAGTTTCGATTCTTTATTATCATTTAAATCGATGCAATGATCCCAAAGTAATTTACCATCCTTATCTAATTCAGCTATAACAGCATGCGTATATACCCAACCGTCAAATTGTTGCTGATTGCCATACGAATTATATCCACGGTAACCCCAGGGACTGTAATAACTTGAAAATGGAGAATACATGCCATAATTTCCATAACCCCAACGATAAGGATTCATCATGGTCCAATATGGGGAATAGAATCCTCCGAGGCCACCCATCAACATAGATCCGCCAAAAGGACTATAAT
This sequence comes from Spirosoma fluviale, assembly GCA_945906795.1. GTDB lineage: Bacteria > Bacteroidota > Bacteroidia > Cytophagales > Spirosomataceae > Aquirufa > Aquirufa fluvialis_F. The sequence goes on along the minus strand of CAMDRO010000001.1, from coordinate 129,183 downwards.
TATTATACTTATAATCGGGATAAAAGGCTTCAGCGATAATGATATAATTTTCTCCGTTTTTTATAATATCATGCATGAGCAATCGATAATCCAATCTCAAATCTTCTCCTTTAATTTCTTTATCTTTTATTTTTTTATCCTGTCTTTCTTTTTGTTTAGGTGACAGAAAATTAAAAAAGTCAGCAAACTTAGTAAAACTGTAATAGGTAGATTTGATGATATTCCCATCAATAAATGAGTTAAAATATAAACCCTGCGAACTAGGGCCTCTTGATGACCCAATACTATTTTTATGCCCATAGGTTCCTACGATGACTTGTAATGAGTCATTGATTTGGTTTAATTTACCATTCATCATGGCAAATTCTTCACTTGGATTCATGTAAACTTGGCCTATTTGATTCCCATCCTCATCAAATGATTTAATAATTAATTGATAATCTTTGGCCTTACTTCCTACCGAATAAGTGACATTAATTTGTTGTTGAAGCGTATCTAAATCCATGGATTGGATTTCAGCTTGCCCTTTGACTACGGCAGGTAATATCCTTGTTTTTCTTTCTTTTAAATTAGTAAACAAAATGATCGGTTGGTTATTCACCATTCCTCCAATGAACAAAGAATAATTTAAGGCTTTGAAATTTGAAATTTCGATTCGGTCTACAGAATAAATTTGGTATTTTGTTATTTCGCCCGAATTAACCGTTACTCTGAAAATAACATAGGAATTACTTCTAAATCGGCTAAATAGCAGCGATAATACCGTTCCGTCAAAACTATAAGTAACATAATCTAAGTTGGACTCCAAATTGGTATTATTACTCCACAATTGATCTAAATCAGTAGAAAATTTCCGAATGTTGAACGATTGTTTATTTAATTGTGATAAGACAATAACTCCTTGTTCACCAATGGGGATATTAAATGATTCTATATCAGTTCCTTGAATGGGAAATTCTATTCTTTTATTATTGATTTGACCATATCCGATTTGCATCGCTACAATTTGTAAAACAATAGTTAAAAATAGATTTTTCATAGTACTACTCGGCTAAACTTAATATAATGTCAAATTCTTGTTTCCCAACAGGAGTTACGGACAACCTAGATTGTTTTATTAAAGCTAAATTAGTCAATCGATCGTCGGATTTCATCATTTTCAATGTAACTGTTTTATTGAATTTTTTAATGGGTACAATTTCTACGACCACCCACCTTGGATCTTCTGTAGTAGGATCCTGAAAAAATTCTTTTTTTACTTCTGCAAGTCCTATGACCTCCATCCCTTCATTGGAATGATAAAAAAAGACCCAATCTCCTTTTTTCATTTCTTTCAAATTATTTCTCGCTTGATAATTTCTTACCCCATCCCAAACGGATTTACCTTCTTTAACGAAATCATCCCAAGAATATTTGAAAGGCTCTGATTTAACTAACCAATAATTCATATTAAGGAAATTTAGGGAATTTTGAAAAATCGGGTTTCCGCTTTTCTAGGAACGCATTTTTGCCTTCTTTCGCTTCATCTGATAAATAATATAATAATGTGGCATTGCCCGCTAGTTCTTGAATGCCTGCTTGGCCATCTAACTCAGCATTAAATGAAGATTTTAACATTCTTAAGGCTAAGGGACTTTTTTCTAAAATTCTTTCACACCATGAAATTGTCGTACTTTCTAATTCTTCTAAGGGAACTACTTTATTCACGAGGCCCATTTCATAAGCTTCTTTCGCATCATATTGGTCACATAAATACCAAATTTCTCTTGCTTTTTTTTGTCCTACTACTCGAGCTAAATAGGATGCGCCAAAACCGCCATCGAATGAACCTACATTAGGTCCAGTTTGCCCAAAACGAGCATTATCAGCGGCAATACTTAAGTCACAAATCACATGCAAAACGTGCCCTCCACCTATGGCCCAACCCGCCACCATGGCAATAACAGGTTTTGGAATAGTTCGAATCTGTCTTTGCAGATCCAACACATTTAATCTAGGCACTTGGTCTTTTCCTACATAACCTCCATCGCCACGAACGCTTTGATCACCTCCAGAACAAAAGGCTTTTCCCCCTTCTCCCGTTAAAATAATCACGCCTATTCGGGTATCTTGTCGAGCTAATTCCATAGCTTCAGACATTTCTTGAACCGTCAGAGGCGTAAATGCATTGTGCTTATGCGGCCTATTGATAGAAATTTTACCAATTCCTTGATGAAATTGAAATAAAATATCTTGGTATTCTTTGATGGTTTCCCAATTCACTTTTGTATTCATTTTACTCATTGTTTAAATCATCATTATACATTACATCCCAAGTATGGTCTGCTAGCAAGGTTACTTTGGCCAAAAACCGACTATACTTAAAAGAGCGACCCCATTCTTCAGGAGCCACTAAAGATAATAAATCAAGTCCAGTTTCTTTTTCATATAAATAATAGGTCTCGCTAATGATGGGCTCAAAACCCATAGCCGCATCATAAATCCGTTCTGAAATTTCTTTACGTTCAGATAAAAGTTTCGCTTGTTTAGCTAAAACCTCCATTTGTTCATATAATTGATTCATTTGTCGATCGGTTTGTTGGCGCATGGCTTTAACCGATCTCCCCTTTGCTTTGCCCATATCTTCTGGTCTTATGATCGCACCGCCAGCGGTGTGGGCATAAGGAAGCAGTCCAGGATTTTGAGCAACCTTTTCTGGATTTATGGGATTTAAAAACGCTTCTTCTGACATGAATAAATGTAAATTATGATTGAACCCCTTATTAACCCACAAAATTAGAGAATGTTTGGCTAATTTTGGAGAGAATATAAATTTATGCTTGTATTTAATCCACATCTTTCTAATTATCCTGAACCATTAAATTCTTTTCAAAAAGAAGTATTTGATTTTTGTCAACTGTGGAACTCGGGTAAAGATGAGTTTTTATTCCATACAAGTGGTTCCACAGGAAAGCCTAAGTCTATTTATTTGTCTCGAATCAGTATGATTGAATCGGCTAATATGACCAAGGAATGGCTTAATTTACAAGAGGGAGATCATGTTTTACTTTGTTTACCTATTGAATATATAGCTGGGGCTATGATGCTTGTCCGAGCATTAGTTTTAAAACTAACAGTTGTACTCATAGAACCTTGTCAAAATCCTTTAGAAAGCATTGCAAAACCCATGAATATTCATTTAGCCTCTTTTGTTACGACACAGTGGTCTACGATTCTTCAATCAAACATTAATTTATTTACCTTTTTCTCTAAAGTTAAAGGTATTTTAATCGGCGGCTCAGAATTAACGTCTTCCTTGGAATTAAAAACGAAAAACATCCAATTGCCTATTTTTCAAACATATGGAATGACAGAAACTTCATCTCATATAGCATTTAGACCTATCAGTTCGGAGGCTTTTACATATCAATGCTTGGCTCATGTAAAGATTAAAATGAATGATCAAGGTTGTTTATGCATAAATTCACCTAGTACCCTAAATCAATGGATTGAAACAAATGATCGGGTTGAGCTAGTTGATAAGAATCGTTTTCGGGTATTAGGCAGGAAAGATTTTGTAATCAATTCTGGGGGAAGAAAAATTCAACCTGAAATAATTGAAAATTGTTGTCAAATCTTTTTTGCCAAAAAATCATTCGAATGTAAACTATTTGCCTGGGGTCTAGATGATCCTTTTTTTGGTCAAAAATTGGTTTTATTTATCGAAACTAAAGTTGGAATTGATTTTCAATCTGAATTAATTCAACACGTAAAAATTAATTTAAATTCCTGGGAAATACCTAAAGAAGTCATTCGTTTACCTCAATTTATATATACAAATTCAGGGAAAATTGATCGATCAAATACATTAACTTTGTATTTAAATAATTTAAAATCATAAACATGGATTTTTTAAATCAAGATTTCAAACTTTTCTATGAAAGTCCTAGTGATATTCCAGCCCCTTACCATTTTGAGGCTTTATTTGATTTTAAAGGTTTCGAAAATGATGTATTGGCCCTTTCTTTACACATACAATATTTGGAAAGAGAAGATTTTTCAAGTGAAGAATTAATATCAGAAGGTTTAAGTGTGGAAGATAAATTTGAATGGTCGGGTGAATTACCCCTCATTTGGAAAAATAGATTAGCCATTAGTTTCTCAAAATACAAGTCAGGGTCCTGTGACCCTAAAGACGCGGAACCTTTTATTGCGATTGAAGCGGCTAATGCTTCGACCTATGTTCCTAGATTTTTAGAATTTGAAGAAAACCTAGTTCAAGAATTAATGCAAGCCATTTTTGAAATGGCTGGAAAAGAATATCCTTTGTTTTTAGGTTTTCAGTTTAAGGATTTGAACGATTCTTGGAATAAATATCAAGGCGAAATGTCCTTCGCTAATCTTAATTTTACGTATTCGGGTTCAAATGGGCAGGTAGAAACGATATCGGACTGGGATAAGTTACAAGATTTGGTCAACACGATTTTTATAGCTGAATTTATTACGGATAAAGCGTTGGAGGACTTGAAAAAATCGAGTGCATTTGCTATATTTCCGGGCGATGGTTTTTGGTATATTGCGGGAGATTCACTTAGAAAACCTAGTGGAAACACAAATTATTTTGATATATTAGAAATGAAATTAAGGGATTTATTCCAATAAAATTTATGATGAACGAAGCATTTAGTATGGAACAGGCCATTGATAAAGTTTTTTTCTTACAAAAATCATCACGCCAACGGTTAAAAAATTCTAGCCCAGAAGAGCGCATAGCTAAATTAAAAACAATCGAAAAATATATGCTCTCGCATAAACAAGATTTATACGACGCCTTGTTTTCTGATTTTAAAAAGCCCAGTTCGGAGGTAATTATAGGCGAGTTGCTAGGTGTGAAAAGAGAAATAGCTCATATAATGACCCATTTGAAATCTTGGATGAAGCCCCAAAAAGTAGGGACGCCACTCTTATTATTAGGAACCCAGGGTTACATCATGTCAGAAGCTAAAGGTCTTTGTTTAATTATAGCACCATGGAATTATCCATTTAATTTAGCGATTAATCCGCTTGTTCATGCTATTGCTGCAGGCAATGCCGTTATTTTAAAGCCGTCTGAATTAAGTCCTAACACATCATCGTTCATAAAAAAAATGATATTGTCTTTGTTTGATGAAAGCGAAGTGGCCGTATTTGAAGGGGATGCCGCCGTGTCCACTTATTTGTTGGATCAAAAATTTGACCATATCTTTTTTACAGGTAGTCCTGCTATTGGCAAGGTAGTTATGCGGGCTGCGGCTAAGCATTTAACCTCAGTTACACTTGAATTAGGGGGCAAATCACCTGCTATTATTGATTCGAATGTGGACATAATTTCGACGGCTAAAAAAATCGCCTGGGGTAAATTTTTGAATAATGGCCAAACATGTATCGCACCGGATTATTTATATGTACATGAAAAAGTATATTATTCTTTTATTGGCGCATTAGAAGATACGATCAAGTTATTTTATAATTCAGATAATAAGGGCATTCAAAATAGTAGCGACTACGCTCGAATCGTTAATACGAAACATTTTAGTCGAATATGTCATTTATTGGATGATGCCAAATCTAAAGGAGCTACCATTATTTATGGAGGTGAAATAGATGAAGCCTCGTGTTTTATTGGTCCCACGCTTCTAGCGAATTGCACGGATGACATGTTAATTATGCAGGAAGAAATATTTGGACCTATTTTACCCATATTAACGTTCAAAGATGAGAATGAGGTGGTAACGAAATTATTACATGAGGAAAAGCCTTTGGCGCTCTATGTTTTTTCAAAAGACACCTCATTTTCAGATTATATTTTAAGTAATACGAGTTCAGGAACTAGTGTGGTCAATGATTGCCTGATACAGTTTGGTCATTCTAATCTACCCTTTGGAGGAGTCAATAATTCAGGTATTGGTAAATCAGGGGGTAAATTTGGTTTTCAAGAATTTTCAAATCAAAAATCAGTTTTAAAACAATATACTAATCTGTTAAAGAATTTTTATCCTCCTTACACTTTTAAAACTAAATGGCTCATCGAGCAAGTCTTAAAATGGTTTTAAGAATTATTTTTTCCTTTTTAATTGTAATTTCATTTTCTGGATTTTCACAAATATTATACCCAATATTAGAGCAAAATTCATCTAATTTACGCTTTAAACAGATTAATATCCTAGGTAAAGCTGTTCGCATTATTTATCCTGATGGAGCTGATTCTTTAGCTTTTTCCACGGCTAGATCACTGTCAATCCAATGGCCAGCTGCAAAAATATCGAATAAAAGTATAGATCATCAATGGTCTATTATTCTGCAAAATCAAGGATTAATTTCAAATGGGTTTATAAGTCTTTTTGCTCCTAGAGGCGAATTTTATACGACCCCTAGCCAAGAAGCAAGTCTTCAATCGACGAACGATTGGCTCAATTTATTAGCTATTCACGAAACTAGGCACATATATCAAAATGAATTAGCTACCACGGGAATCAGTCGTATTTTCAAACTATTTTGGGGGAGCAATGGCCAAGCTCTTTATAGTAATTTGATGATTCCTAACTGGTTATGGGAAGGCGATGCCATAGAAACCGAAACACGATTAAATAATCAGATTGGTAGAGGCAACATACCACAGTTTTCCAACACGTTAAATGCGTATTTATGGCAATATGGTGTCCCAAATTACAGCAAATTAATGTCTAGGAACTTTAAGGAAAATATGCCTAATCATTATGTTTTTGGCCAGTTTATTACTCATAAATTAACTTCGAATAATGGATTTAAAGAGATTGGCTCATTATGGCAAAATACACTGAATAAACCTGGCATATTTTCATTTTCGAACCAAGTAAAAAAGAAATTTGGTTTACAAATTGACCAATATGTCGAACAGATCTTGCAAAAACAATTGGATACGCTAAGACAAAAAGATGTTGATTCTTCTTACACTATTATTTCACCTAAAATCAAAAGTGGATTTACAAGCTATGACTATCCGCAAAATATGGGGAATGGCAAAGTCGTCACCATCAAATCAAGCTTTCAAGATATCCCCTCATTAGTTGAGATTGAAAATTTTAAAGAAAGAAAATTGTGTGTATTAGGTCCTGTTTATCCAAGTAATATGCTATCAGCTTCGGATCAATTTGTAGTTTGGTCGGAAATACTGTTTAACCCAAGATGGACTCAAAAACAACATACTAAAATAGTTTTTTATGATCTTAGGCGTCATTTAAAAACATTTTGGAGCGATCATAAAAAATGGATATGTCCAAGTATTAGTCCGGATTCTAAGTACGTATCCTATTTAGAATTGCAGAATAATGGGGAATCTATGATAAAAATTCTTGAGAAGGAGACAAAAGTATTGATCGACAGCATTCGTTTTGATTCCTTTGTTCAGGTAATCCAACCCAGAATATCTTCAGGTGGATTATTGTCCTACATTTCACTTCATAATGGCCATAAAGAAATAGTTATTTATAATTATTTGTTGAAACAAGTGATTGCTCGACGTGATTTTGGTTCAAATAATATAGCAGCTACTTTTATACAGGATGATTTTGTGTATTTTAATTTGCCCGTAGGCCAAGTGGATCAATTAGCCCGTTGGAATTTTAAGAACAATTCATTATCCTATGTAACCAAAACTCAGTTTGGCGCTTATTCTATTTCTTTTTTAAATGGAACATCAGAGTCTTTTGTTTTTTCTAATTATTCCGCAGCTGGAAATCAAATTGGTGTAGGGCGGGTAAATGAATCTCACTCAATTAATTTTATTGATCATTCAGCGGTGGCTCCCCGTGAGATTAAACAGGAGAATTTTGCAGTGACTTCGTATAGTCGTTGGAATTTACTTAATCCATATGCCTGGGGTCCCCTTATAAATTCTCAATTCAATAAATTGGATTTAGGTCTTTTGTCAAAAAATTTGACCAATACACTCCAAATTGGAATGGGTTATATTTATGATGCAAGTGAGCAAACCGGAACTAAATACATCCGGGCATCATATCAAGGTTGGTTTCCCGTCTTGGATTTTTCTTTCCAGCAAGGTCCTAGAAATACATCCCTTTATATTGATAAAAAAAGCCCTTTGGATAGTTTAAGATCGGATCAATGGAATCAAACTAAAATGGATATTGGCATTCGGATTCCATTGTTACTTACTCGTGGAGCGTTCCAAGAACAATTATATGTGTCAAGTACCTATTCAATATTTAAGGTGGACGGTTATAATCTTCCCTTGCGATATAAATCTGAAGCTTTCGATGGGACCTATTCGTCCATGATCTACCAAATTAATTATTCTAAATTATTGAATAAATCTCTTTGGGATCTTCAATCTAGATTAGGGTATCAATTGAATTTTTATTGGAATGGGATGCCTTTTAAACAATCTCTGCAGTCCGAATTATGGGGAATGCAAGCGAAAATTTATTTGCCTGGTTTCTTTAAAAATCATGGGGTATTGATAAAAGCATCATTCCAACAAGACATGAAGGGGAATTATAACTTTAATAGTCCTTTTGTTTTTACAAGAGGCTATCTTTATGAGGTTAATCAGCGCTGGACAAATTTGTCATTAGATTATAAATTTCCCATTGCTAATACGTCGATAAAATTGGGACGCTTATTGTATTTTACCCGATTTAAGGGAAATGTATTTATGGATTTAAGCCAAGGTATTCCCGATTTTAAAAAATCAGAATTGTATAAATCTTATGAATCGGTGGGCTTAGATGTTTCATCTAATTTCCATGTTTTACGCTTTTCACAAGGTTTTGAACTTGGAATCAGGCTTTTATATAAGCCTCGATTAAATCAATATGAATTTTATCCACTAGTCTTAGATTTAGGTTTTTAATGAGGGGAAAATATCTAGTATTTTTTGTCATCTTTGGTTTTATCTCTTGTGAACCTACGCAGGATTTTAAAGGAGAAATCATTCCCGAACAAAAATATATATCGGCTCTTTTAAATACGGATAAAGTTCAAAATCAAAAAGTTATTTCTTTTTTAAATCAAATAATTGATAATGGTTCATCTTCCCATTGGTATTATTTACGCGCTAAATATTTATATGAATCGCGCCAATATAAAAAAGCTAATGTAGATATTCAGCATGTACTTAAATCCTCTCCTAGAGAAAGTGATTATTTATTGTTAGCTGGGCAGATTGCTTTGGATTTAGAAAATTATAACATCGCTTTAAATTATTTTAATTTGATTCAACCTAGTGAAAAAAAACAATCATTTATCTTGTTTTTATTAGCGGAGGCATCAATCCAACTTAATAAGTACACATTGGCTACTTATTATTTAAATCAAATTAGAATAAATGATTTGACTGTGACGGATCAGGTATATTATTCTATTTTACGTCATTTATGTTCAATTAACCCAATTCCGAATCTTAATATATGGAATAGCTTAGATCAAAAAAGTATGCAAGATGTTAGGTTGCAAAGATTCTATTTAGAAAATGCATTGGACCATACTTCTAAATATTTGTATCAAAATCAATTGTTGAAATTAATCAATGATCATCCAAATGACCCACATCTTCTCCGGTTTTGGGCTCGATTTTTAAGTAAGATAAATCAATTTAAAATGGCTGAATTGGCGTATCAAAAAGTCTTCAATTTATTTGAACATAACGATAATTTATATTTGGAAATAGGTTCTTTTTATATGCATAATAGAAATTACACCTCAGCTCTATTTTATTTTGATAAAATCAAACCTGACTTAGAATCTTTCACAGACGTACCATTTTTAAAATCAACCTGTTATTTAAACTTGGGAGATAAAATTCGCTATAAATCAATGATGGATTCAGTTCAATTGGTTTTGAAAAATGATCAAAGGTTTTATCAATTAAAAATGAAGTTTTTTGGGATTTCAATGGATACCAACTTAGTGGCCAAAGATTCTTTGTTGACGATTAAGCCTTAATTTTTGGGGGTAAATTTGTAACTTGCGTAAAATTAGATAGGATGATTAAAATTATTTTTCCAGACGGACAAGTTAAAGAATATTCAAAAGGAATTACACCGATGGATATTGCATTAAGTATATCAGAAGGATTAGCACGAAATGTGTTAGCAGCCAAATTAAATGATCAAGTGGTCGATTCCTCCACTCCTATTGTCACAGATTCTAATTTACAATTACTTACTTGGAATGACCTAGAGGGGAAAAAAATCTTTTGGCATTCCTCAGCTCATTTATTAGCTGAGGCGATCGAATTGTTGAACCCCGGAACAAAATTTGGAATTGGTCCAGCAATTGAAAATGGATTCTATTATGATATTGACTTAGGGGATCAAGAGTTTGGACAAGAACAATTCAAGGCAATAGAAGATAAAATGCTAGAATTAGCTCGACTGAAATTGGCTTACGTTCGAAAAGAAATTTCAAAAAAAGATGCGGTTCAATATTTTACGATAAAGAATGATGAGTATAAGTTAGAGCTTTTGGAAGGCTTGACTGATGGAGATATTACTTTTTATTCACAAGGGAATTTCACTGATTTATGTAAAGGACCCCATATTCCAAGCACTAGTTTTATTAAAGCAGTCAAAATTTTAAGTGTGGCAGGAGCCTATTGGCGTGGAGATGAAAAGCGTAAACAAATGACTCGAATTTATGCGATTACATTTCCAAAGGCCAAGGAACTAGAAGAGCACTTAAATTTATTGGAAGAAGCAAAAAAGCGTGACCATAGAAAATTAGGTAAGGAACTGGAATTATTCGCTTTTTCAGAAAAAGTAGGCTTAGGCTTGCCTTTGTGGCTTCCTAAAGGTACTATCTTACGTGAAAGATTAGAGAATTTTTTAAGACGAGCCCAAGTTCGTGCTGGATATTCTCCTGTAATTACACCGCATATTGCTAGTAAAGAACTTTATGTTACTTCAGGTCATTATGCTAAATACGGAAAAGATTCATTTCAGCCCATACATACGCCTGATGAAAATGAAGAATTTTTTCTAAAACCAATGAATTGCCCGCATCATTGCGAGATCTATAAAACTAAGCCAAGGAGTTATAAAGACTTACCCTTACGCTTAGCAGAATTTGGCACAGTGTATCGTTATGAACAATCGGGTGAATTGCATGGATTGACCCGAGTTAGGGGATTTACACAAGATGATGCTCATATTTTTTGTCGTCCGGACCAAGTGGAGGACGAGTTTATGAAGGTAATAGATTTAGTTTTGTATGTATTTAAGGCGCTTGGTTTTGATCAATATTCTGCGCAAATATCATTAAGAGATAAGGTTAACAGGGAAAAATACATAGGAAATGATGATGATTGGAATCGTGCTGAAGAATCGATTATAAAATCTGCTAAAGAAAAAGGATTGCCTACCACCATAGCATACGGTGAGGCAGCTTTTTATGGTCCAAAGTTAGATTTTATGGTCAAAGATGCGCTAGGCAGAAATTGGCAGTTGGGCACCATTCAAGTGGATTACCAATTACCTCAACGATTTGAATTAGAGTATACAGGTTCTGATAATCAAAAGCATAGACCTGTTATGATACATAGAGCCCCATTTGGTTCTCTTGAACGATTTGTAGCTATTTTAATAGAAAATACAGCAGGTAATTTCCCATTATGGCTTTCGCCGGATCAATTAGCCGTATTACCTATTTCAGAAAAGTATGAGGACTATGCCAATGAGATTTATTTAAGGCTTCAAGAAAAAGATTTACGTGGGTATGTAGATCATCGGGATGAGAAAATAGGTCGAAAAATTCGTGATGCCGAAGTTAATAAAGTGCCTTTTATGATCATTGTAGGCGATAAAGAACAAGCTGAAGGAATGATTAGCGTAAGAAAAAAGAATCAAGGAGATTTAGGCTCAATGACTATCGAAGCATTTATGAATTTGGCTCAAGAAGAAATGAGCCAACTAACTTATGAAAATTGATAATTTTTTATTTTACCTACGTTACTTGGTATTAAGTTTGCAAATACATGATTTTTGAGTTAAATTTCGAATTGATTTAATTGAACATTAAAAATAAACAATAATTTATGGCTTTACGCCCCAATAACAATTACCGAGGAAATAGAAGAGAAGAAGAACCTTATCGAATTAATCAATTAATTCGCGGAGTAGAAGAAGTAAGATTAGTAGGAGAAAACATTGAACAAGGTGTGTATCCATTCTCCAAAGCTATTGAACTAGCAGAAGCACAAAGCTTAGACTTAGTAGAAATCTCCCCAAATGCTGTCCCCCCAGTTTGCAAAGTTATTGATTATGCTAAATTTAAGTATGATCAAAAGAAAAAGCAAAAGGAAATTAAGGCAAATGCAACCAAAACAGTCATTAAAGAAATTCGATTTGGCCCTAACACAGATGAACATGACTTTAATTTTAAATTAAAACATGCTGTTAATTTTCTTAAGGATGGTGCTAAGGTTAAGGCATATGTACATTTTGTAGGTAGGACCATTGTATTTAAAGAAAGAGGTGAAATGCTATTATTGAATTTTGCAAAAAGACTTGAAGAGGTAGGTAAACCTGATGATATGCCAAAATTAGAAGGAAAGCGAATGAGCATCATATTTACACCGAAAGCTCAAAAGAAATAATTTTTTTATATAGTGGAATTTCAAGGTAATTTTTCTACTTTTGCATTCCAATTTTTACATTTAATACATAATAGAATGCCAAAAATTAAAACCAACTCTGGAGCAAAAAAGCGTTTCAAAGTTACAGGAACTGGAAAAATAAAGCGTAAGCACGCTTTCCATAGCCATATCCTAACAAAAAAAACAACTAAACAAAAGCGTAATTTAGTTCATGCTACTTTAGTTTCCCCTTCTGATATGGGTAGAGTAAGTTTATTATTAGGACTTAAATAATCAGTTTTAGTTATTGTTCAACCAGAATTAAGGCCAAAAAGTGTTCATAATGAGCCGCCTCGATTCAAAAAACAAATTTAGTTATGCCACGTAGTGTCAATCATGTAGCTTCAAGAGCTAGGAGGAAAAAGATTTTAAAATTAGCGAAGGGATTTTTCGGAAGAGGAAAAAATGTTTGGACAGTCGCTAAAAACAAAGTAGAGAAAGGTTTGCAATATGCATATCGCGATCGTAAAGTTAAGAAAAGAGATTTTCGTGGACTGTGGATTCAGCGTATTAATGCAGCTGCAAGACAAGAAGGTTTATCTTATTCAGCTTTTATGGGTAAATATAACAAATCAGGCATGACGTTAAATCGCAAAGTACTTGCCGATTTAGCTATGAATCATCCGGACGCTTTCAAAGCCGTTTTATCCAAATTATCATAAAAAAAAGTCCCGTAAACATTCGGGACTTTTTTTTTACACTTATCTTTGTTGCACATTCTGTAACAAATGAATTTACCTTTATATTTCGATTACGCTTCTACTACTCCAGTTCGTTCCGAAGTATTAGATAAGATGTTGCCCTATTTTTCTACGCTATATGGCAATGCAGGTTCGAATTTGCATCATTATGGTTGGTTAGCTCAAGAAGCCATCGATTTATCTAGAAATCAAATTGCTGATTATTTTAATGTAAAGCCTAGTTCGATCATTTATACATCTGGTGCAACGGAATCTAATAACCTAGCTATAAAAGGTTATTTAAAAGGTAAATCAAAGGGTCATTTAATTACTTCCACAATTGAACATAAAGCAGTGCTTGAAATATTTGGCCAGTTGGAGAATGAAGGATATGCTGTTACCTATTTAAGCCCTGATGAAGAGGGTCAAATAACCAAAGATAATTTAAAAAGTGCCATACAGATAGACACTGTATTAGTGTCTTTAATGATGGTGAATAACGAAATTGGGACTATTTCTGATTATGTAGCGTTTAAAAATATATGTGACTCACATGCTATATGTTTTCATTCTGACGCGACACAAGCCATCGGTAAAATCCAATTGGATTTTACTTGTTTACCGCACTTAATGAGTTTTTCTGGACATAAGATTTATGCTCCTAAAGGTATAGGGGGCTTATTGGTCAACAACAATATTAATATTAGCCCTATTTTTGATGGAGGTGGCCAAGAACGAGGAATTAGGTCAGGAACTTTACCTGTACCACTCATCGTAGGTCTTGGTTATGCTTTTACCTTTATACCGGAGATATTAAGTTTTGAAGATTCTCTTCTTCGTTTTAGCCACAGGATTAAGGAAGCACTTTTAAATAGCTTCAAAAATAACATCTTGATTAATGCTAAAAGTCCAAGCAATATCTCATCCATTCTTAGTATATCCGTACATGGAGTTCATTGGGAAGATTTGTTTAATTCACTAACGACCATTGCTATTTCTAATGGTTCAGCTTGTAATGTGAAGGCTACCAACCCATCTCATGTTTTAACGGCTTTGGGTCACCCAAGAGATTTAGCCTTAAGCACGTTAAGGATTTCATTAAGTTACTTGACAACAGAAAAAGATATTGATTTTTTGATTCATTATTTACAAGAAAAATTAGATAAACTATTGGCGTGAAAGAGATAAAATTATTTGTAGGCCAACTTTCAATCTATATTCAATCGGGTGTCAAATTTGCCATTGCGACTGTTATACATGTGGATGGTTCAGCTTATAGGAGACCCGGTGCTAGGATGTTAATTAATGAAAATGGTGATTGGCACGGAGGCATCAGTGGCGGTTGTCTTGAAGGAGATATGCTGAAAAAGGCTCAAATGTCTATATTTAGTAATCAAAATAAATTGGTTAAATATGATACTCGCGAAGATGACCCATTTGAATTAGGGATAGGATTAGGATGCAATGGCCTTATTGAAATTTTAATTAGTCCTGATTTAGAATATGCTAAATATTTATTGGAAATATTTAATTCACATATTCAAAGTTCGGAGCCTTCAATCTTAGTACATAATTTTCATTTACATACTGGTTTAGTAAATCTAAAATCGACGAAACCATTTGTTTCTACTTTCTTAAATAAAGAAACAGAACAGGTATCGATTCAACATCAGTCTAAGGTTGACGTAAAAGAAAATGAGATATTATTTATAGAATATTTGCCAGCAATACCAAGAATTGTACTCTATGGTCATTTATTTGATTCCACAAGTCTGATTGAACTTTGTGATTTTCTTTCTTGGGATGTTTGCTGGGTTGGGAACCCATTAAAAATGAATTCTTTGCTAAAGAATAAAGTTCAATCCTTTTTCCATTGGGATGACATCTGTACCATAAAAAACAATGATGCTATTGTCCTAATGACACATGACTTTGATCGAGATGTGGCAATTTTAACCTATTTGAATTCAATCCAATTCCAAGGTTATATAGGTGTGTTAGGGCCATTGAAAAGAATGCAAAAAATTATAAAACAATTAGAATTATTGCCTGTTAATATTGCAGATTGTGTTTTTTTTGGTCCTATAGGTTTAGATATTGGAGCGGAAGGTCCTAATGAAATTGCGGTATCAATAATTTCTGAAATCATTGCTTTTAATAGCTCTAGAGAGGGAAGTTCATTGAAAAATAGAAATAAATCCATTCATTCTAATTAAAAAATGTCGCATTTAATCGAATTACAAAAAAGCATTGACCCTTTCAAAAAGATTTTAAGAAATCATCCCATTAATTCCTATATCACATCACAGGAACATTTATCTATATTTATGCAAAATCATATTTTTGCAGTTTGGGATTTTATGTCTCTCGTGAAAAAGTTGCAAGTAGAGTTAACGTCGGTTGATTCATTATGGTTTCCAAAAGGATCGGGTGAAACTAGGTATTTAATCAATGAAATTGTACTAGGGGAAGAGTCTGATATAGATCCCACCGGGGGTTATATTAGTCATTTTGATTTGTATTTGAGAGCTATGGATGAATTAGCCATTATGCCCCCTCCTGCCCTAAAAGCTTTTAGGCAATTCAAATCTATTGAAGAATTTCTCATTGCGCTTCCTTCGTTTAATTTGCCACAAAGCATTAGTGAGTTCTTGACGTTTACATTCTCAAGTATTTTAAATGGAGAAACAGAGGAAATTGCTGCTATTTTTACTTTTGGGCGGGAAGATTTGATACCAGAAATGTTTCAATTAATATTAAATCAATTGAGATTGCAATCCCCTGATAAGGTGAAAACATTAACCTATTATTTAGAGAGACATATCGAAGTGGATGGTGGCCATCATTCTCAATTAGCCATATCCATGGTTTCTCAATTATGCCAAGATGATCTTAAAGCTTGGGATCGTGCCACACAGGCTGCTATCAATTCCTTAAAGGCAAGAATAAAACTTTGGGATGGAATAGTGGCTGCAAAAATTTAAAAAAAAAGGTTCCTTTGAAAAAAGGAACCTTTTACATACTAACATTGATTTTATTTTACTTCTTCAAAAGCAACGTCTTCAGCTGAATCATCTGAGGGTGTTTCCGTATTTTGGGTAGTTTGATCACCACCCTCTTGCGTATTTGCATACATTTCTTGTGAAGCCGCAGTCCATGCAGTATTCAACTTTTCGATGCCTGAGTCAATCGAAGTTAAATCTTGAGATGCATGAGCAATCTTCAATTCAGATAAAGCTGTTTCTATGGCTGTTTTGTTACCTTCTGATAACTTTTCTCCATATTCTTTCAATTGCTTTTCAGATTGAAAAATTAAAGCATCTGCTTGATTGATTTTTTCAACGCGATCTTTTTCAATCTTATCCGTTGCTTCATTTGCTTTTGCCTCATTCCTCATTTTTTCAATTTCTTCATCGGTCAAACCGCTAGAAGCTTCAATTCTAATTTTTTGCTCCTTACCCGTACCTTTTTCTTTAGCTGAAACTTGCAATATTCCATTAGCATCGATGTCAAAAGTTACTTCGATTTGAGGAATTCCTCGAGCCGCCGGTGGTAATCCATCTAAATGAAAACGACCTAAAGAACGATTATCCTTAGCCATAGGTCTTTCTCCTTGCAACACATTAAGTTCAACGGAAGGTTGGTTATCAGCTGCGGTAGAGAAAGTCTCCGATTTTTTTGTTGGTATCGTGGTATTTGATTCTATTAATTTAGTGAATACACCACCCATAGTTTCAATGCCCAAAGATAAAGGTGTCACATCTAATAATAAAACATCTTTAACTTCTCCTGTTAAAACTCCACCTTGAATAGCAGCACCTATAGCTACCACTTCATCAGGATTAACTCCTTTTGATGGCTTTTTGCCAAAGAATTTCTCAACTTCTTCTTGAATTCTAGGGATACGTGTTGAGCCACCAACTAAAATAACTTCGTCTATATCCGCATTAGTATAAGAAGCGTTTTTCATAGCACGCTTACAAGGTTCTAATGTACGGCGAATTAAACTATCTGCTAATTTTTCAAATTTAGCTCGTGTTAATGAACAAACTAAGTGTTTTGGAATACCATCAACAGGCATAATATAAGGTAAATTGATTTCTGTTGTGGCACTAGAACTCAATTCAATTTTTGCCTTTTCAGCGGCTTCTTTTAACCGTTGGAGCGCCATCGGATCTTTACGTAGATCTATATTTTCATCAGAAATAAATTCTTCTGCAAGCCAGTTAATAATTACTTGATCAAAATCATCTCCACCTAAATGGGTATCGCCATCGGTCGACTTCACTTCAAATACTCCATCTCCTAATTCTAAAATAGATACGTCGAAAGTACCTCCACCTAAATCAAAGACAGCTATTTTCATATCTTGTCCTTTCTTGTCAACTCCGTAGGCTAAAGCAGCTGCTGTAGGTTCATTGATAATTCTTTTAACTTCAAGTCCAGCAATTTGACCAGCCTCTTTGGTAGCTTGACGTTCAGCATCATTAAAATAAGCCGGAACCGTGATAACAGCTTCTGTTACGGTTTGTCCTAAATAATCTTCAGCTGTTTGCTTCATTTTAGTCAAAATCTGAGCTGATATTTCTTGAGGAGTATAAAGTCGATCACCAATTCTTACTCGTGATGTATCGTTATTTCCTTTCTCAACAGAATATGAAATAGTTTTTAACTCTGAACTAACTTCTGAGTATTTTTTGCCCATAAATCTTTTTACAGACGAAATAGTATTTTGTGGATTTGTAATGGCTTGTCGTTTTGCAGGATCCCCTACTTTGCGTTCACCATTATCCAAAAATGCAACGATTGAAGGTGTTGTTCTTCGTCCTTCAGAATTCGCAATAACAACAGCCTCGCTACCTTCCATAACCGCCACACATGAGTTGGTGGTACCTAAATCAATTCCAATAATTTTTCCCATGATTAATTTTATTTAATTTTGGCAACATTCTACAAGGATAATGCCATAAAATAAATGCCTATGAATTTATGACATATTGTCACATAGTTATATTTTCTTAGGTAGAATGTATATTTCTCTTATTATATTTGTAATCTAAATGATATTAAAAATGGAGGAAGTAAAAGATTTTATTTGGGTTAATGATTCCGAGCCACATCGTAATAGAACACGTGAAATCATCAAAAAACACCCTGAAGTAAAAAAACTAATTGGCAAGAATCCAAATACCATGTATTGGATTTTAACCTGCGTTTTTTTACAAATTGGTATCGCCTTTTTTATAAAAGATTATTCTTGGTGGATCATCTTAGGAACCGCCTGGTTTATAGGAGCTTTTCCAGTACATACTTTATTTGTTTGTATTCATGAATCGGCTCATAATTTAATTTATAAAAAGAAATCATGGAATGTTTTTGCTGGAATCATAGCAAACCTTCCCTCTTTAGCGCCTACAGCTATTTCTTTCAAAAATTTTCATCTAAAACATCATTCATTTCAAGGTGTACATGAGCTTGATGCCGATTTACCTGATTATTGGGAAGCTAAATTGATTAATAATTACTTTATCGGCAAGATGATATGGTTAGCCTTATTTCCTTTTTTTCAAGGCATCCGAACGTATCGATGTGTTGAATTGGCCATCATTGACCGATATGTCATTTTGAATATCGCCGTTCAACTATTATTTGATACAGCTATCGTTTATTTTTGGGGTTGGTCAGCGTTAGCTTATTTAGGATTTAGTTTTTTATTTTCTGTGGGACTACATCCGCTTGGGGCTAGGTGGATTCAGGAGCATTTTTTAGTTTTAGATAAAAAACAAGAAACCTTTAGTTATTATGGCGGTTTAAATTCAATTAATATGAATGTTGGATACCACAATGAACATCATGATATGCCATCCATCCCATGGAATAATTTGCCTAAATTGAAAAATATTGCCCCTGAATTTTACAATAACTTACACTATCATACGTCTTTTGTAAAATTATTTTTCACTTTCATATTTAGTCAAGAAATTGGCCTGTATTCAAGAATAGCCAGAAAAGATCGAGGTGGAGTTTCTTTAGTGGATCAATCAACTCCCGATATCGATTTTATTAAATAATTGATTTTTGGTTTGGGATTTATAATAAGTTTTGAGTTTATTTTAAAGCTTTACGTCGCTTAAAATATTTAAATGTATGTTAAGTATCTAAAAGACTTTTATTTAAATAATGCCAATCGAATCAAATAAATTAATTATTTACCAGATGATGTTTCATCTTTGGGGAAATACAAATCTAAATCCTCGAAAGAATGGAAATTCTCTAACCAATGGTACCACTAAATTTAATGATGTTTCGAATAAGGCGTTAGTTTGTTTATATGCCAAAGGTTATACGCATTTATACACCACTGGAATTATTGAACATGCCACTAAGGAAGATTATACCAAGTTGGGTATTCCTTTAGATCACTCATCGATCGTTAAGGGAAATTGTGGTTCACCATTTGCCATCAAAGATTATTTTGATGTAAACCCTTTTTTAGCTAGCAATGTAGAAAATCGTTTAGATGAATTCAATCTAATGGTTAAACGGATTCATGAAAATAAATTAAAAATTATACTGGATTTTGTGCCGAATCATTTAGCTAGAAATTATCAATCTGATAATAAACCTGAAGGAGTGGTTGATTTTGGTTTTAATGATCGAAATGATGTGGAATTTTCACCACAAAATAATTTTTATTATTTGCCTGGGACACAATTTACCGTACCCTATCACGCTGAAATTGATGAAAATACTCAGGCTTATGTTGAAATACCAGCGAAAGCCAGTGGAAATAATGTATTTTCTGCTCAGCCTACTATTCACGATTGGTTTGAAACGGTTAAATTAAATTATGGCATAGATTATCATAATGAGGGGCATATTCATTTTGACCCAATACCCAATACTTGGTATAAAATGCTGGAAGTATTAACTTATTGGACAAATTTGGGGGTGGATGGATTTCGTTGCGATATGGCTGAAATGGTTCCCATAGAATTTTGGGCCTTTGTAATTCCTAAAATAAAAGTGATTAATCCCGAATTGATTTTTATAGCTGAAATATACCAGCCTAACTTATATGCTAATTATATCTACAAGGGTCATTTTGATTATTTGTATGACAAAGTAGGTTTATATGATTCATTAAGAAATTTAATGGAACAAAATAATGAGGCACACACAAGTTCTATCACTAGAGTTTGGCAACAAGAATCCGGTGAATTTTCTAATAAAATGTTGCGATTTTTAGAGAATCACGATGAAACAAGAATCAATTCTGCCGGTTTTGCAGCACATAATATTTGGTCCACAATCCCAGCGATGTTGATTACCGCCACATTACATGGAGGACCTTTTATGATTTATTCTGGACAAGAATTTGGTGAAAAAGCTAATGAAATTGAAGGTTTTAATGATGCGGATGATCGAACTACCATGTTTGATTTTTGGCGAATCGATACGCACCAACGATGGTTTAATCATGGCGCCTTGAATAATCAATTATTAACCAGTCAGGAAATAGAATTAGATTATTTTTACCAACAATTATTTAAGTTTGCCAAGAATTCAACTGCGGTTCAAATAGGTCAATTTTTTGACTTGCAATATGCTCAAAATGAAAGTTACCCAAGTAAATTTGTTTACTCCTATTTACGTTATTCCAATGATGAAAAATTATTGTTTATAAATAATTTTCACCCAACGGACACTTTGAGTTTTAAAATTAAGATCCCTGATTTAGCTTTTGAGTTAATGGGTACTTATCAGATAATTTGGGAGATTGAAAAATTATTTACTCCACCCACCCTATTGTCTGATAAATATGGGATTTCTGAAAATATGCAGGTAGATATTTTTCCTAATAGTACATTAATATTTAGAGCAATTTAATGAAAAAAGTAATATACAAAATGGTGTTTTTTTTGTTGTGGGCACCCATGTATTTTCTTAATGCACAATCCTTTAAGGGCATTTCATTTAAACTAAGGAATGTTGTTAAAAATAGTATTTCTTTGAAAAATCCGTTGCTGATTGGTGAATATTTTATGGGAGCCCCCTATTTAGCCTATAGATTATCGAAATCAAATCCAGAGAAACTTTATTTTTCATTCAACGATTTCGATTGTGTTACGTATTTAGAAAATGTTTTAGCCTTGTATTATTCGGATGGTTCAAATATTAAGTTTAGGGAAAATTTAATTAATATTCGATACATCGATTCAGTCAGCTATGAAACTCGAAATCATTATTTAACTTCTGGATTAGAAAAACTTGTGAAGCTGAAATTTCTCCTGCCTATTAATAATGAGCTAAACTCGCATCATATTCAAAAAAACATTAACTTTTTATCTACACATGTAAATAATAAGTATATGGATAATTCTAAATTGGTCAAAATAGTAAAATCAATTAGCCAAAAATATATATACTACTTTGATTCTATTCATCAGCCTGAAATTGATAACTTAATCAAAAACGGAGATGTCATAGCATTTTTATCCTCGCGTAATGACTTGGATTTCAATCATGTTGGTTTTGTTTATATTAAAAACAATAAAAAGTATATCCTTCATGCTTCTCAAGAAAAAAAAATAGTTTGCATTTCAGAATTAACTATTGATAAATACATATTGAAAAATAAGAAAATAATAGGATTTCAAATTTACAGACCCAATATATAAATGTCGAAATATAATTTTGATCAAGAAATAGATCGTAAGTATACGAATAGTTTTAAATGGGATAACCCATTGTATGAAGGTCGAGATATGTTACCTATGCCTGTAGCTGATATGGATTTTCGTATCGCAGATGAATTAATAGAGACCCTTAAAAACATCAATGATCACGGTGTATTGGGTTACTCCTTGGTACCTAAAACATTAAAGCTGGCATATCAAAAAAAGATAAAAGAATCATTTGATTGGGATACAAAATTAGAATGGCAAGTTTGGATTCCAGGAATAGTACCCGGTTTAACTAAGGCTTGCTCTACTTTTGTATCATCCATACAAAGCATTTTGACTCCTATACCTGTTTATCATCCATTTCATTTGGTTTCTAAATGGGTAGATAGACCACTATTAACCTTTAATATGGTTGAAAAAGAAGAAAGATGGGTATATGATTTTATTGAATTTGAAGAACAATTAAAAAAAAATCCTGGGGTATTTTTATTTTGCAATCCACATAATCCAGGTGGAACGGTTTTTACTAATGACGAAATATCTCGTATCATATTTTTATGTAAGAAATATGATTGCATGATATTATCAGATGAAATTCACGCTGATTTACAATTACAAACTAGTTTAAAACATATTTGTATAGGCAAGCATTTACCCATGGATTTTCCTGCAATTACATTTTTCGCAACCTCAAAAACATATAATACAGCTGGAATGGGTGGCGCTATGGCGATTATTCCTAATTCGAATATCAGGGAGGAATACATCAAGTCTATACAAGGTGTTTTTCCTATGTTATCGAGACATAGCATTGAAATTATGCACACTAGTTTAACTATGAATAATGAATGGGTTGAGAATTTGCTTATTTATTTAAGAAACAATCATGAGTTACTTATTTCATTCATTAATCAAGTGAATGGATTAAAAATGTTTCGCTTGGATGCTACCTATTTAGCTTGGATTCAATATGACGCGGATATTTTAGGTGATTTCCAACAAAGGTTATTTAATAATGGGCTACATGTTTTACGGGGGGATCAATTTTTAGGTCAAAATTTTATTCGAATGAATATTGCCTGCACTCAAAAGTCCTTAGAAAAGGCCTTATGGATCATAAAGAAAACTGTTGATGAGACACATTAGATCTTTATTATTTATTGGAATTATTATGTTGCTTTTTGGTCTTATATATTTTATAATGAATCAAGATCTTAGTGACGATCATAAAATAGCCTATGACTTCAACGATGAAAAAATAGTTAACTCAGCTATGGATTCAATCTCACGCATCGAAAATGTGATGGATACAATAGGTCAAATTATACCTATTTATGCTACGCAGGTTGAGGATTTTGAGGCTAAGGCTGAGATAAATACTGATTACATTCATTTTCAAATATTTATGAGTCATCAATTAATATTTGATAAAAAAATGAAAAACTTTAAAATAAAAAATTTAATAAGTTCTGATTTGAACAATAACCAACAACCTGAATTTTGGATTTTTGGCGATGATAATGCTCATAAGTTCAAAATTTATGGGTATGAATACCATAAAAATTCTTTTAATTTGATAAAATTTCCTAATTTAAAGGGTAGACAAGAATTTGGTTATTCGGGAAAGGACTCTTTATATTTTGTTAAATCTGATATCGTTCGTTCCTTTCAATTTAAGAATGATCCTTATGCCGAATTAGAAAATGGTATTAGAGAATGCTATTATTCATTAGGTCCGGATAATAGCTTTGTTTTAAAAAAAACCTTAGACTTTGAAAATGAATAAAGAAAATTTACGCTCGCAACAATGGTTTGGTAAAACCGGAAAAGATGGCTTTATATATAGAGCCTGGATGAAAAATCAGGGTATTCCAGATGAGTATTTTCAAGGTAAACCTGTCATTGGTATTTGCAATACTTGGTCTGAATTGACTCCATGCAATGCGCATTTTAGAGAACTTGCTGAGTTTGTAAAAAAAGGAGTTATAGAAGCTGGTGGATTCCCGGTAGAATTTCCCGTGATGTCTTTAGGAGAAACATTAATTAAGCCTACCGCTATGTTATATAGAAATTTAGCTAGTATGGATGTGGAGGAGTCCATTAGGGCGAATCCGATCGATGGAGTCGTACTTATGTGTGGATGCGACAAGACTACACCTTCCTTAGTGATGGGAGCTTGTAGTGTGGATTTACCCACTTTAGTCATTTCAGGAGGACCTATGATGAAGGGTAAATTTAAAGGTAAAGATATTGGCACCTCTGATGTTTGGCGATTTGCAGAAGCATATAAATTAGGAGAATTAACACAAAAAGAATTTGTGGAAGCGGAAGCTTGTATGACAAGAACTCCAGGGCATTGTGCTGTGATGGGTACGGCTTCGACGATGGCTACGATGGTGGAAGCTTTAGGTTTAAGTTTGCCACAAAATGCGGCTATTCCAGCAGCTGATGTACGAAGAAAAGTATTAGCCCAACATTCAGGTAGACGCATCGTCGAAATGGTTAATGAAGATCAAAAAATTTCAAAAGTTTTAACAAGACAAGCTTTTGAAAATGCGATTAGAGTGAATGCGGCTACTGGAGGTTCAACAAATTTTGTGATTCATTTATTGGCCATTGCAGGGAGAATTGGAGTGGAATTAGATTTAAATGATTTTGATAAATTTTCTAGGCAGATACCCTTATTAGCTAATATTCAACCCTCTGGAGAACATTTTATGGAAGATTTATATTACGCAGGTGGCCTCCCCGCTTTAATGAATCAAATGAAAAAGTTTTTAAATACAGATGCTATTACAGTAAATGGAAAGACTGTCGGTGAAAACATTGAAAATACCCCTATTTATGATAGTAATATAATCTCAACTTTCGAGGAACCATTTAAACTAGATTCAGGCATAGCGGTGGTTAGAGGGAATTTAGCTCCTAATGGAGCTGTTGTAAAACCATCTGCAGCTTCTGTATCATTATTTAAACATAGAGGCAAAGCCGTTGTATTTGAAAATATTGAAGATTATCATGCTCGAATTGACTTGCCTGATTTAGACATAGACGAAAATTCAGTCATGGTGTTGAAAAATGTAGGTCCTAAAGGTTATCCAGGTATGGCCGAAGTGGGTAACATGGGTATTCCAAAAAAATTGTTGGAGCGAGGAGTAAAAGATATGGTTAGAATTTCAGATGGACGGATGAGTGGAACTGGCTATGGAACCGTAATTTTACATGTGAGTCCAGAATCTGCTGCGGGTGGACCCTTAAACTGGGTAGAAAATGGAGATTTCATCGCTTTAGACTTAAATAATCGAAGTATTAATTGGGAAGTTAGTGAAGAAGAATTAGCGAAAAGAAAAGTATCCCAACCATTTATTCCTGTAAAACAAATAAGAGGATATGTGGGCTTATTTATTGATCGCGTTGAGCAAGCGCATGTAGGTGCTGATTTTGATTTTTTAAAGGGTGGCTCAGGATCAAAAGTAACTCGAGACTCACATTAGAATGAAGAAAGTAATTGTCACAGGTGCCGGTCAAGGAATTGGATTAGAAGTAGTTTTACAATTATGCAAAGAAGGTTATTTTGTCATATGGAATGAAATTGATCCTTCCGTTTTCAAATCGGCTTCATTGCAACTAGAGAAACATTTATTAACTAATCAATTGGGGATTTTAGGTGATTCAAGTAGTGATTTATTTCTAAATGATTTGTCTAAAACGATCCATAATACACCAGGTACTTTATATGGTTGTGTTTGTAATAGTGGTATTACAACTTTTGGCAATTTTCTTGATTATTCGAGAGAATCCATGGATATATTGTTAAAAGTTAATGTTTCAGGCACCTTCTTTTTAATACAATTCATTGCCAAATTATTAAAAGAAAGTAGAACAAAAGGATCTATTGTGGTTACAACCTCAGTTACTGGTCATCAAGCTCATCCTGATTTAGTGGCTTATGGTATGACAAAAGGAGCTTTAATCCAGCTTGTTAGAAATTTAGTTGTGGAATTATCTCCATTAGGTATTCGAATAAATGCCGTTTCACCTGGTGCTACCCTTACAGAAAGAACAGCTTTAATAAGTGATTTTGAAAGTCAATGGACTAAAATTACCCCAATGGGTAGAATAGCAGATGTATCTGATATCTCAAATGCTATATCATTTATGCTTTCTGAAAATTCAAGGCAAATTACAGGACAAACCTTAATTGTAGATGGTGGTTGGACTTCATACAGTCCTCCCCCAGGTTCAGTATGATTAACTCCAATGATTCATTAAAAAATCAATCCAATTTTGATGGCAAATTTTAGTGATATCGTCATTAGAAAAACCTCTTTTCAATAACAAATCAGGGATTTTTTGTAAGTCAGCTATGGTTTTAATATCCATGGGTGATTGTTCAGTACCAAATCCACCATCTAAATCGGTACCAATTCCAACATGATTTGTATTGCCTGCAAGGTCACAAATATGTACGAGATGATCTATCATTACATTTAAATCTACTTTCATGGTGATCGGATCCGATACACCTCTAACCCAATTAGGTACCATCATCCAAGTATCTAAAGGTAAACCAATCACAGCTCCCCGTCGAATAATTTCTTTAAATTGTTCATCCGTGAATTGACGATTATGATTTACGAGCGATCTGCTATTTTGATGACTTGCCCAAACGGATCCATTAAAAATTTCCATGGCTTCCCAAAAACTGTCATCACATAAATGTGTAGCATCTAAGATGATCCCTAAGGATTCCATTTTTACTAATAAATCTTTACCATTTAGTCCTAAACCGCCTGTGGCATTTGTTCCTTGGGCATATCTGCCAGGGCCATAATGAGCTGGTCCTAAAGCTCTTAATCCATAACTGTATGCTATATCTAAATATTCTACAGAAACTATTGAATCAGCACCTTCTAAACTTAATATATACCCAATGCTTTTTTTAATATCCTTGCTACTATTCCAATATTTTATATGGTTTTCTAATTCGACCGCATTTCTAATGGGAGATAGCTCTCCTAATGATTCTAATGCCTTATAATAAGCTAATTGACCTTGCGTTTGTGCCCAAGCCTGTTCAGGAGAATTCCAACCAGGTAAAACAGATGATTTTGAAACGTATCTCGCTATTTGAGTGGCCACCACCATGCCTATATTACCTTTTCGGAGCTCTTCTAATGACACCGTTGCATTGCCTCTGTCAAATTTATCTGTCATTCCATATTCTCTAGAATTTATTTCAGATATAGAGGAGCGCAAATCTCTATTCCATTCTAGCGCATTCATGCTTAAGTCTAAATGAGCGTCAAAGAGTAGCATATTATATGTTTATTTTACGATTACGGGCTTTTACAATCCACTCCCCTTTTAATTTGTCACCTTCAATGACCTGCAAATATTGGTGAAGCGCCACTGTAGGACAAATATGATATGGATACATGCGAATAATTTGACCAATTTCAATGTTCGAATGATCTTGAACTTCTATAATTCCATGTTCTTCACTTTGACTTTTAAGCGTCCAATGTGGAAAATCAATAAACCGAACTCGATTATCTATTGAATTTTCTGCTGCAACCGATTTATGGCCTAAATCAATGCAAATAGTCGAATTTGTGGGTTTAGAAATGACTCTTGAAATTAGTTGAACAGCCATTTTAAAAGTATTTTCAGGAAACAAATTACTATAACCAATATCAAAAAATACAAAGGTTCCAGGACTGCAAACAAAGCGATTGTTTGTACGATGAACTAAAAAGCTAGGCGTTCCACCGACTACTAATTCATACGTGTCTGTATCTATTTTATCAATTAATGCATAAAAATCAATAAAATCATGTTGAACATGTTCAATACGCTTTTGTATATTAACATCGCGAATATGTCCATCATAGGCATGTAATCCTTTTATTTTAAGATGGTTTAAATTTTTAGAAATTTTCTCGATCAATGTAAATGCTTCTTTAGGAATAATGCCCGTCCTATTCATGCCAACATTCACATCAATAAAAATAGGAATGTTCACATGATGTTTTATGGCTAAATCATTAATTTTATCAGCAGCATTATAATCATCAATAAGACATGAAAATTGGCTATTCTGATAATTAAGTAATAATTCTAAAAATCTTGTAAGGCTAGTTCCGGTAGGTTGAATAGATAATAATATATCTTTTACATTCGATATAGCTAACAATTCTGCTTCAGCAATCGTAGCGCATTTAAATTTAAATATCCCGGCGTCCATGAATAATTCATTGACCTCTTGGGTTTTATGAGTCTTTATATGGGGCCTTAATCGATCTACATTTCCTTCAACCATGTCAATAGCCAGGTTAATGTTTGATTTCACTATTTCAGGAAATACAATTAACCCCGGGCTTTCAATATGACTATAATCCATAAGATCAAATTAAAGAACGGTCTAAATGTACATAACCACCATCTACATGAATTAATTGGCCCGTAGTGTGACTAGATTTACTCGATAATAAAAAAGTGACCATCGCACCCAACTCCTCTTTTGTTGTCATACGCTTTCCTAATGGAATCCGATTTTCTATTTCAATAAGAGTTTTTGCAGGATTAGGTAATGTTTTTACCCATTTATCATACATGGGTGTATAACACTCTGCTACAATGACTGCATTAACTCGTATACCATGCGGCAATAACTCAACGGCCCATTCGCGAGTTAACGCATTTCTACCGCCATTAGAAGCTGCATAAGCGGATGTGCCGCCCTGGCCAGTTTCTGCTACTTTCGAACCTATGTTAACAATGGAACCTTTTGTCTTAATTAAATACGGTAAGCAAGCCTGCGCCAATAAATAATAGTGAATTAAATTCGAATGTAATGATTGAAGAAATTTTTCATAGGTGCCGTTAGCTAAGCCCACGCCATCATTTATTCCAGCATTATTGACTAATCCATCGATTCTTCCAAATTTAGTGTAAATATCCTCGATAACTCTTTTACATTCATTAGGATCACTTAATTCGGCGATAAATGAAAAAGCCAGTCCTCCTGTGGCTTGAATTTTTTCAATACATTTTAAATTGTCAATTTCGTTTCGACCTACAATTGCTACCATGGCGCTTTCAAGTGCTAAACTTTCACTTATTCCTTCACCAATACCTTTTGCTCCTCCTGTGACTATGATTACTTTCTCTTTTAATCCTAAGTTCATTATAATTCTATTTTATAAAATTGAACACAATTATCAATAGTGATTTTTTTTATTTCATCAGAAGATAATTTAGCTATAGATTTCTTAAATGTACTAATCCAACTCGACAATTCTTCTGCTACCAGTACAACAGGATAATCAGTACCGAACATCAATCGATCTCTGCCAAATACGTCTAAAGATATTTCAATGATATCAAAAATGTCTTTTTCATTCCAATTAAACCATTCGGCCTCTGTAATTAATCCGGAAATTTTAGCAGATACGTTTTCTAATTCTTTGAACTTTTTAATATACTTTTTCCATTCTGAAATATCCCCAGTTTTAATAGGTGGCTTAGCCAAATGATCTAATACAATCTTTTGATTCGAATTTTTCTTACAAAATTCAATTCCAGCATTTAATTGATTCGGATAAATTAACAAATCATAAGTAAAATCAAACGATTCAAGTAATTGCACTCCTCTTAAAAAATCAGGTCTAACTAAAAAATCAGGATCCGTTTCTGACTGAACTACATGCCTAAACCCAACAATTAGTTCAAATTGAGAAAAGTAAGTTAGGCGACTTTCTATATTTTTAGCTTGCAAATCGACCCAACCAACAATACCTTTAATGAATTTAGATTGTTCAGCTAATGAAATCAAGAACAATGTTTCATCTTCAGATGAATCTGCCTGCACGGCAATGCAACAATCTATATCATTATTGACAAATAATTCATGTGAATCGTTGGGATAAAAATTTTTACGAATTCTTGCCATATCTTCCGTAATCCAAGCATCTCGATTTACCTGATAAGTCCAAAAATGTTGATGTGAATCAATCATCAAGAATAAGCGACTAATATTTGCTTCTGCTCTCCCAAGCCATCCATACCTAAAGTTACACAATCTCCTGATTGTAAAAACACAGGTGGCTTTAAACCAAGTCCAACACCATGCGGAGTACCTGTGCTAATTACATCCCCTGGCAACAATGTCATAAATTGAGAAATATAAGATACCACTTGGGGTACATTAAATATTAACTGATTCGTATTGCTCACTTGAAATCTCTTGCCATTGACATCTAACCACATATTTAAATCATGAACATCCTTAATTTCATCTTTAGTAACCAAGAATGGCCCTAAGGGAGCAAATGTATCACAACCTTTTCCTTTTGACCAATTTCCTCCCCTTTCTAATTGAAACTCTCTTTCGGAATAATCATTATGCAAACAATATCCTGCGATATAATCATAAGCTTGTTCTTCAGATACATATTGAGCTTTTTTACCAATTACAATGGCTAACTCAACCTCCCAATCTGTTTTCGAAGAATTCTTAGGTATGACTACATCATCAAATGGGCCATTTAATGCAGTGGTACTTTTAAAAAACAATATGGGTTCTTTCGGTATTTCAGCTCCGGTTTCCTTTGCATGATCTATATAGTTTAAACCTACACATATAATTTTTGATGGGCGAGCTACACAAGAACCAATCCTTTCTGGATGTTGTATTTCGTTTAATGTCTTAGTTAAAACGATATTTTCTAATTTTTTAATGCCATCGTTTTCAAAAAACGATTCATTGAAATCATGGATATAATCTGAAACATCAAAGTATTTGTTATCGACAAATACAGCTGGTTTTTCTTCATTAAGCTTTCCAATTCTTACTAATTTCATCTTTTTTATTTTATGTCTTTTAATACATCCCACATAACTTCCGCTAAGAAAATATTTCCTGCTTCATTTAAGTGAACTCGATCTGAAGTTAAAATACCTAACGCTTTATTTTCAGTATTAAATTTAGTTTCATACTCGATAAAAGCCTTACGTAAATCAATCAATTTGCATTTTTCATCTAAAGCTATTTTTCGTATAACCGTTGAAAAATAATTCAAATCCCCATCATTCTCATTGGTTGAGTCATACTTCTCACCAATTAATGTAGGCGTACAGATAACTACTTGACTGCCAGATTTTTGTATCCTCTGAATTAAAGCATGATAAAACTTTTCAAACTTGTCATAATCTGTTCCTGTTCTAGAGGAAGTTTTATGCCATGCGTCATTAATTCCAATGTAAATCACAACAACATTAGGTTTCTTGGCAATCACATCTTCTTCATGTCGTAGGTACAAATCATATATCTTGTTGCCGCCTATACCTGCCCCAATTAATTCATATTTTCCTGATAAACCTTTGGAAGAAAGCATTTCTGCCATTTTAGTTATATAGCCTGTTTTTCCGATACCCGCTTGTGTAATGGAATCGCCAAAAAATAAAATTTTAATTGGATTATCAGCTTTGAACGAAAATAGAGTTGATGTTAATAACAAGGTGAAAATTAGTTTTAATTTCATGGTATTTAATTGTTTAAGTATAAAAAACCTCCATCTAATGGGTAGTCGCAACCTGTAGCAAAAGATGCTTCATCAGAACATAAATATAAAGCCAAATGAGCAATTTCTATAGGTTTAGCCATCCTTCCTATAGGTTGAGAAGCAGAAAGTTTTTCGTACATTTCTGCTTGATTATTAGGGTAATTTTTCTGAATAAATCCATCCACAAATGGCGTATGAACCCTGGCTGGAGAAATACAATTGCATCGAATCCCTTTTGAAATATAATCTTTGGCGATGGACTGAGTCATAGATTTTATGGCTCCCTTTGTCATAGAATATCCAAATCGATCTGGAATACCTACGGACGAAGCTACCGAAGCCATATTTAAAATGACACCCGATTGATGGTTGACCATAATAGGGATAACTGCTTTAATACAGTTAAAAGCTCCTTTTACATTGACATCAAAAATTTTCTGAAAGTCTTCCGAACTTGTATTTTCTACATTCCCAATTTGAGCTATCCCTGCATTATTGATTAAAATATTAATGGTATTAAATAAGCTTATTTCATGTAAAACTAATGCTTCGTTTGTAATATCTACTGAATGAAAATTGGAATTAGGTTGATACTTTTTTACTTCGGCAATAGTTTCATCACTTAGTGAACTTTTAAAATCAAATATATGAACCTCCGCTCCTTGTTGAGCAAAAAGTATAGCTATAGCTCTTCCGATACCCGAACTACCCCCTGTAATAATCGCAACTTTGTTTTTTAATGAAAAAATCATAAATAATATTATAATTTAACGCCTCTTCTCCAAAACATAAAATCATCTTGTCCTAAATCCATTGCTTTGGTATTAATTTCACCTGAAGCTAATTTGATGATGTAATTTAAAACCTCTTCTCCTACTTCTTCCACTGATTTATCACCAGAAATGATTGGTCCACAGTCGATATCGATAATTTCAGGCAACTTTTCAGCTAACCTTGTATTCGTAGATAATTTAACCATAGGGCAGATAGGATTTCCTGTTGGCGTTCCTAAACCCGTAGTAAACAATTGAATGGTAGCTCCAGCCCCAGCCATACCGGTAGTAGCTAATACATCATTTCCAGGGGTACAAACTAAATTTAAACCACTTTTCGTAACATATTGCCCATATCCTAGGGAGGCTACTATAGGGGATGATCCTGCTTTTTTTGCCGCCCCTGCTGATTTTATGGCATCTGTGATCAATCCATCTTTAATGTTACCAGGTGAAGGATTCATATCAAATCCAGCTCCTACAGCTGCTGCTCTTTTAGCATATTCCCGCATCATTAGTCCAAAATCATCTGCTACTTGGCTATTGATTGATCTATTTTGAAGTTCCTGTTCAACTCCACATAATTCAGGAAACTCAGCAATCATGACGGTTCCACCTAATGACACGATTAAATCGGCGGTATGCCCAATCGCTGGATTAGCAGAAATACCCGAAAATCCATCTGAGCCACCACACTTGACCCCAACACGTAATTTGGACAATGGAGCAGGAGTTCTCTTACATTTATTAATCTCGATTAAACCTTCAAAAGTCTTATGAATAACTTCATTTAACATTTGTTCTACGCCACTTCCTTCATCTTGTTGCTGTTCAAAAATATATAATGGCTTAGAAAAATCAGGATCTTTTTCCTTTAATTTTTGTTGGAATAAGCTAATTTGTGAATTTTGACAACCTAAACTTAATAAGGTTATCCCTCCTACATTGGGGTTCAAGCAATAACCTGCCAATAATGAACATAAATTATCTGATTCATCTTTGTTTTCTCCACAACCACTCTCATGAGTCAAAAATTTTATTCCATCTATATTCTTAAACAAATCACTTTTATGAACCAATGTCGTTTTCTTAGACTTATTAAATTCAGGCTTTTTTAACTTTTCTCCATTTTGAATTTGGTTTTTAAATAAAACTACTTGCTCTGTAAATGGGTCATTTTTTTGAAAACCTAAACCATTGATAAAAGCATTTTTCAATAATTCAATATTTCTGTTCTCACAAAATACTAAAGGAATAACAAGCCAAAAATTTTGAGTGCCTACTTGGCCATCGGATCTATGGTAACCATTAAAAGATAATTCTTTCCATGGATCGACATTAGGTGGAGACCAATGATAATCTTTGATTTTACCTTTAAATTCTTGTGATGCGTGATGCAAATTAAATGTATGAACTAAGCCACCTTGGGGAATTTCTTGTTTGGCTATACCTACTAAAACTCCATACATTACAGCTTCTCCATTAATTGGAATTGTCTCTGTGGTAAATTTATGTTTAGCATCAATATCATCTTGCAAAATAATACTGTTACCATTGTGAATAATTTCAGTGCCTTTTTTCAAATTTTGTAACGCTACTAATAAATTGTCAACGTCATTAATTTGCAGAAAAGCCTTTCTTTTCGTAATCATTATTTATAATTTAAAAATATTTTCGGCCAAAACCCACTTAACATTTTCAGGAGCACCTGGAATGTTTTTTTGATAAGTAGACATGAGTTTTTCCCAAGCAATCACATGAGAATTATTCGTATCTAAGTAATTTTTATGTTCAAAACTGAAATCTTCATTAGCTATAATTTCCATAGCTAATCGGTCACAAAACCTATATATTTCCATAGAAATAATTCCAGAATCAAAAATACTCTTTTTAATGGCCAAGGGAATCTCTTTATGGTAATTTATATATTCTAAAATCAATTTTTCTTCATTAATTAAATCTAAAAATAAAATATATTTTTTCATTATATTTTTTTAACTGGCAATTTATACCCACTGTACGAATAAAATACGATGTAAATAAAACACATTAAAGGGATTATAAGAGCTACAGAAGTACTTACCTTAAATAATGCTGCAGTAATTGGCGGAACAATAGCCCCTCCTACTATTGACATAATAATTAAAGACGAAGCTAATTTAGAACCTTCACCTAAGTCTTTACATGCTAAAGCAAATATAGTTGGAAACATTATCGATTGAAAGAAATATACCATCATTAATGCGACTAGCGCATACACTCCTCCTCCAAAAATGGATATAAGAATCGATATCACAGCCCCGATGGAATAGATTCCCAAAATTTTATTTGAATCATTTTTACTCATGAAATAGGTACCAATGAATCTACCAAACATAAAGAGTACAAATGCAAAAGAGGCATGAAAACTTGCTATTTGAGTTGGCGACATTTCACTAGTAGTTTGATATATTTTTTGAACAATCCATAAATTTGTATCACTAGCTAAATCAATTTTCAAATCAACGAAATTACCCCATAATGATACTTGAGCCCCTACATTACAAAATTGAGCTATAATCCCTAATGTTAAATGCCTGTTTTTTAACAAACTTGCTATAGTTATTTTAGTCTGAGTAACAACCTTATTGGTCGTTTCTGTTACTTCAGGCATTTTAGTTATGGCAAATAATACAGCCACTATGGCAACTATGATGCCGATAATTAAATACGGTAATTGAACCGAATTAGCTTGAGAAATGCGAATGGCTTCCGCCTCAGCTGCAGGAAGACTATTTAATAATTCTCGGCTATATTCTTTGTCAGAAAATATAAAAAAACCGCCTATGACAGGTCCTAAAATGATACTAATCCCATTAAACGATTGAGCAAAATTTAACCTAAAATCCCCTGATTTAGGGTCACCCAATACCGTAACATATAAATTAGCCGCAGTTTCTAAAAACGCTATTCCACTTGCAATTAAAAATAATGCCGCTAAAAAGAAGGAATACAATCTAACTTCTGCTGCAGGATAAAATAAAAACGCACCGGCTGCATATAATATTAATCCTATTAATATCCCCATTTTATAACCTAACTTTTTCATTACATATCCTGCAGGAAGTGCCATGATAAAATATCCTAAATAGAAAGCAGTTTCGACAATATTGGCTTGCCAACGTTGCAAGTCAAGAGCTGTTTGAAATTGTTTAACTAATGTTCCATTTAAACTATTGGCCAATCCCCAAAGAAAGAATAAGCTAGTCACTAAACTAAATGGAATTAGGTAGTTTATTTTAGTAGATTGAGATACCTCTAAATTTTCATTTTCATAGGTTGGTAATGCCATAGGATTGTTTTTATTATTTGAAAGGATAAAATTCTTTCAATATACCTTCTTTTTTTTAATTTTAAATTTGCACACGGTTTATTTTATAGAATAAATGTAAAAACATCCTTAATCAATTTAATTCTTACCTTTTCCAAATGAAAAAACTAATCTTTATTTCATCTTTGTTATATATGCATTGGCTAGCTTCTGCTCAAAATATTCCTGTAATTAACCCTATACCGAGTAAAAAACAAGTGGATTGGCAAGCATTAGAATATTACGGCTTTATTCATTTCAACATGAATACGTTTACAAATTTAGAATGGGGTGAAGGACAAGAAAATCCAGTAAACTTTAATCCGACAAATTTAGATTGCAATCAATGGGCTAGAATTGCAAAAAATGCGGGTATGAAGGGTTTAATTTTAACTGTTAAGCATCATGATGGGTTTGCTTTATACCCATCAAAATTTACAGCACACACAGTAGCAAAATCAAACTGGAAAAATGGCAAGGGAGATGTTGTTAAAGAATTATCGGAGGCATGTAAAAAATATGGAATTAAATTAGGGATTTATTTATCTCCCTGGGACAGAAATCATCCGGATTATGGAACAGATAAATACAATTTGATCTATGCAGAAATGCAGAAAGAATTATTAACCAATTATGGACCCATCTTTGAATTTTGGTATGATGGAGCTAATGGTGAAGGGCCAAACGGGAAAAAACAAATTTATGATTGGCCTTTGTTCCATAATACCGTCTTAAAATATCAGCCTAATGCCATACAATTTTCTGATTCAGGCCCTGATATAAGGTGGGTGGGGAATGAGCGAGGTTTTGCTTATGACAAGACATGGAGCCCAATTAACCGGGACGAGATTTATCCAGGATTTCCGAAATTTAATTTATATCGAAATGGGCAACAAGATGGAAGTCATTGGGTTTCACCTGAAGTGGATGTATCCATTAGACCTGGTTGGTATTATCATGCTGACCAGGATTTAAAAGTAAAGTCGCCTGATTCATTAATGAAAATTTATGTGGCTTCTGTAGGTAAAAATTCAAATTTATTACTCAATATACCTGTTGACAGAAGAGGGCTAATTCATCCTAATGATTCAACATCTATGATAGGTTTTAAACAATTAAGAGATAAGGGACTCGTCAATTTATTGACTACTAAGGACCACATTAATACGTCGTCTAATCATTCAGGAAAACCTAATTCTGGGCTAATTGATAAAAATAGTAAAACTTTTTGGGCCGCAAATATTGAAGATCAAGCTCCTAAAATTTCAATTAAATTACAGACTCCAAAAATGATTAATGCCTTATTAGTACAGGAGCCGATATTTATGGGACAAAGAATTATTCAATTTAAAGTGACACTGACAGATGAAAATGGAGCTAAAGAGGAAAT
Source organism: Spirosoma fluviale (assembly GCA_945906795.1). Classification (GTDB taxonomy): domain Bacteria; phylum Bacteroidota; class Bacteroidia; order Cytophagales; family Spirosomataceae; genus Aquirufa; species Aquirufa fluvialis_F. Next base: position 92,089 of record CAMDRO010000001.1, on the reverse strand, counting down.
ATTTTGCCAGACAATAGGCAATAAACGCATCGTTACATTTAAGCAGAAAAAAGTAAAAAATATTGAAATTGATTTTTTGAAATCAAGAGGACAAGTTCTTATTTCTAATGTGGAAGTTTTACATCTTATTTCAACACGTAACGAACCGCTTTACCAGTAAATGTATACCCAGTCGTTGTACTTGTACTAAAAACTTGATATTTAACATCAATTAATGCACTTGCACCAAGGGCTAATGCAGATTCAATCATTTTATTCAAGAGATTTTGTTTCTCAGTTTGATGATTTCCTCGATAAAGCATTTTACCATTTTGCGTTTGCTTTTCTTCAAGTGGAATTTCTTGAGTTAGACTTAGCGGTTCGATTATCTCAAATTTCTGTTTGGGAGATTCATTAAAATAGACTACATCTATTTCATATTTTCGAGGGATTTCAAAACCTAAGCCATCATGCCTTTCAGTTGACCCATCTTTAAAATTTGGGCTATAATACGTAGTTTGTTTTAATTGATTCTTACAAGAAAAGCCTAAGCCAATGATTACAATTACTGCCGAGAGTTGTAAAAAATTAAATGGTTTCTGAATCATAAATAATTACTTTTTCCCAAAGATGTGCACAATTTTTTATGAATTCTAAATGTTCCGGCGCTACTTGATAAAAATCATGTCCAGCCTCATCATTAAAGGTAGTTAATAAACAATAACTATATGATCGATCTATAACCGGACGATCCGTACGTGCAGGTACACCGACATTAAAATGTACAATGGTTTTAATTTTAGATAATAATTGAACCTCTTTTTCGAAAAAGTTGATTTCATCCGTATTTAATGACTTTTTCATCCAAAAATTTACTACGTGAACAAACATATTTAAATTAATTTTTCTTGTTTACAACGATTGACCAACTTAATTCTTAATTCATCAGAACCACTTGCCAGTGGCCTTCTAACTTGGGATTCCATTAAACCTAAATGTTCTAATATGAGCTTTACGCCTACGGGATTGCCTTCTTCATATAGATAAGAATCAATGGCTAAAAAATGACCCAATATTTTTTGAGCTGATACAAAATCTCCTTTTAAAGCAGCATGAATCATTTCTGAAAATTTATTTGGCAATGCATTAGCAATCACTGACATTACCCCTACTCCACCAATAGAAATAATGGGTACGGCTTGAACGTCATCTCCAGATATTAATAAAAAATCCTTAGGTTTATTAAATGCAATTTCAATACACTGTTCAATAATACAAGAAGCCTCCTTAATACCTATAATATTAGGATGTTCAGCTAATTGTAATACCGTTTCTGGAGATAAATTGATCCCTGTTCTACCCGGTATGTTATATAAAATTACTGGGACAGGGCAAGCATCGGCAATCGCGTTAAAATGCTCAATAACTCCCCTAGAACTTGGTTTGTTATAATAGGGAGAAACTGATAATATTGCGTCAATTCCTTTAAAAGATGTATTATTTATTTGTGTTATTAAAGACTCGGTGTCATTTCCACCGATTCCATAAACTATTGGCAAATGGTTTGCATTTGATTCTTTTATGGTCTCAATAATTTTTTTCTTCTCATCGGAAGTGGTGGTGGCAGATTCACCTGTAGTGCCTTGAACGACTAAATAATCAACACCACCTTCGCTAACATGATTTATTAAGGCGCTTAGCGCAGTCCAATCAATACTTCTTTCCTGGAGCATGGGTGTTACCAAAGCAGGAGCCACTCCATGAAATTTGGGTAATTTATTTACTTGCATATTATTTTAGAAGGTTTAAAAACTCTTCTTCCGTTATAATTTTAATAGCTAATTGATTTGCCTTTTCTAATTTAGATGGTCCCATATTATCACCGGCAATTAAATAATCTAATTTTGATGAAATACTAGATACTACTTTTCCTCCATTCCAAACAATCTTATCCCTTAATCCATCTCGGTCAAAATTCTGAAAAACACCTGAAATTACGAAACTTTTACCTTCTAAACTTATACTTTCTCGTTCTAGTTCTAAAATTTCTTCGCTCAACTGCACATTACATTGTTCTAAACGATCAATTAAATTAATATTATCGGGTTTGCTAAAAAATGAGATGATACTAAGTGCAATTCGATCCCCTATTTCGGGTACAGCTATTAATTCTTCATAATTTGCTTTCATTAAATGATGTATCGATTTAAACTCGATGACTAATTTTTCTGCAATGGTCGCTCCTACATGCCTAATTCCAAGGCCAAACAATACCTTTCTGAAGGGAACTGATTTAGATTTTTCGACAGAGCTTAATATATTCTGAATGGATTTGGATTGAAATCCATCTAGTTCCACAAAATCGAGAGCAGTTAATTTATATAAATCGCCAACATCTTTAATAATTGATTTTTCATAGAGTAGATCAATCGTTTCAACACCTAAATTTTCAATATTTAATGCTTTTCGTTGAATAAAATGTTCTATTTTTCCTTTTATTTGAGTAGGGCAAAAAAGATCATTTAAACAATAATGATTTGCTTCCCCTTCGACTCTAATTAATTCACTATTGCAATCTGGACAGTGGGTTGGAAATATATAAATAGGTTTTTCCGGGTTTCTGATTGACACATCTACTCCAGTAATCTTAGGAATAATCTCCCCCCCTTTTTCTACAAATACCATATCACCTTCATGTAAATCTAAACGGGTCATTTCATTCGCATTATGAATCGAAGCTCGTTTTATCATGGTACCGGCTAAATAAACAGGAGCTAAATTTGCAACAGGAGTTATGTTCCCAGTTCTGCCAACTTGATAGCTAATACTCAAAATTTCTGTTTTGGCAATTTCAGATGGGTATTTAAAGGATATCGCCCATCTAGGTGATTTTGCAGTAAATCCAAGCCTTTCTTGTTGGCCATAGTCATTTATTTTAATAACTATGCCATCCGTGTTAAGTGGTAAATCATTTCGTTTTAAAGCCCATTTTTCAATGTAGGCTAAAACCGATTCGATAGAAGAACATTTCTCCCAAGTTTGACTAACCGGAAAACCTAAATTAAAGAGTTTGATTAAGCTTTCTTCATGCGTTTGAAATGGATTATCAAATCCCAAGTAGGCATAAATGTAGCAATCTAAATTTCGCTTTGCTACAACAGCTGAATCCTGCATTTTAAAAGTACCTGAGGCTGAATTTCTCGGATTTGCTAGTAAAGCCTCTCCTATTAGTAATCGCTCATGATTAATTTGTTCAAAAATATGATTGGGCATAAATCCCTCACCTCTTATTTCAAACTCAATGGGAAGAGTATTGTCATGAGTAAATTGAGGGATTGATTTGATCGTTTTAACATTATTAGTAATATCATCTCCTCTAATTCCATCGCCACGAGTTACACCTTTAATTAATTTCCCATTTTGATACCAAAATGATAATGCAACTCCATCGAATTTTAATTCACAGATATATTCATACTTTTCGTCGCCCAATGCTTTTTTAATTCGGGAATCAAATTCTTTTAAATCATTTTCATTATACGTATTTCCTAATGATAACATAGGAAAACGATGATTAACACTTTTAAATTGCTTAGTTATGGTACCTCCTACTAGTTGAGTGGGACTATCATTTAATGCAAAAAGTGGATTTTCAAGTTCCAGTTTTTGCAATTCTTGTAAAAGTTGATCAAAGGCCAAATCAGAAATGAGGCTTTCGTTATTTTGATAATATGCTTCATTATACTTATTAATTAGGTTAATAAGTTCATCCATTCGTTTTCTAATATCCATATTAAAAAATTATTTTATAAAGTTAATTGGAATACCCATAGAAATATACCTTAGTAAATTATTTTCATACCTTTGTAATATGGAAAAGTTGATCATTGCCCCATCTGTATTATCTGCTGATTTCGCTAGTTTAGGTTCTGAAATACTTATGTTAAATGAATCTGATGCACAATGGATACATATAGATATCATGGACGGTATGTTTGTGCCAAACATTTCTTTCGGATTCCCTGTGTTAGAATCGATTAATAAAATATCTAAAAAGTTTTTAGATGTTCATTTGATGATCGAAAAACCAGAAAGGTATGTAACACAATTTAAAAATGCAGGAGCCAATTTAATTACTGTTCATTATGAAGCTTGTACTCATATTCATAGAACAATTCAAGAAATAAAATCATTAGGTTGCCAAGTGGGTATAGCTATTAATCCTGGAACGCCCGTCATGGTATTAAATGAGATCATTGGACTTGTTGATTTAGTATTAATTATGTCAGTCAATCCAGGTTTTGGGGGGCAAGAATTTATACCCAATAGTATTCAGAAAACGAAAGATGTCAAAGCATTAGCTAATCAATGTGGAAATATGACTCTTAAGATTGAAATTGACGGTGGAGTTTCCAGTGCAAATGCTAAAGATTTAATTACTGCTGGAGCGAATGTATTGGTAGCCGGCAATTTTATTTTCAAGTCTAAAAACCCGAAATCTGCTATTTCCGATTTATTAAAACTTGGAGAATAAGTTATAAATGAAATTTATAAAAATAATACTCTTATTATTTTTCTGCTTGTTCTTAGCATTTAAAAATTCTGCTCAAAAAATTCTATGGGCATCTAAAATAATTTCAGTTTCAAGTGAGTATTCAGATCCTTTATTGGGAAATGAATATAGAGCCATTCATGCTCTTGGAAGGCCAAGTAAATACCCAAAGTTTGCAAACAGCCCTAGTGCATGGCAATCGTTAACTCCTGACAATCCTACGGGTGAATATATCATCGTTGGTTTTGATACGATTCAAAATGTCAAACAAGTAGCCATTTTTGAAAACTTTGGCGCAGGAAGTATAGTAAAAATAGATGCATTAGATGAAAACAACAAAATATATACTTTAAAAGAATTTTCGAATGGTTATGCAAAAAGTAACGGTCAAATAACGTATGTAAATTTATCCAAACTAACTTCATTTAAAGTTAGAGCGATAAAAATAGGTTTGAATTCCAATAGAGTTGTTGGTTTTTCACAAATAGATGCCATAGCAATATCTGAATCTGAAGTTCCAATAGAAGAAAGCATAAAATTACAGGAAGAACCTAATGCTATTTATTTTAAGGAAAACATGGGGACTACAATAAACTCAATTTATAATGAAATCTGCCCAGTAGTCAGTCCAGATGGGAAAAGATTGTATTTTACGCGTTGGAAACATCCCGACAATCTTGGCAAAGATAAAAATCAAGATATTTGGTTTTCTAGATTAAAAGATGATAATTCTTGGAGTAAGGCAGAGCTATTTAGTCGACCTATCAACAACGATGAAAATAATGCAGTTTGTGGGATTTCATTAAATGGGAAGACCATTTTATTAAACAATGTTTATGGGAAAGATGGTAAAATGGAGAAAGGGGTTTCTGTTTCTTATTTACTAAGAACTGGGGATTTTAGCTTTCCAAAGCCTCTTCAGATTTTGAATTTCAAAAATAAATCTGAGTTTTCGGAATATACGCTTGCGCCAAATGGAAAAGTATTATTAATGACGACCGAAATGAAAGATTCTTATGGGGGAAAGGATATATATGTTTCTTTTCTTCGAACGGATGATAAATGGACAGAACCAAAAAATATAGGTAATAAAGTAAATACAGGAGAGTCGGAAAGTACCCCATTTATAGCTCCTGATGGTGTTACCATGTACTTTTCTTCTAGCGGTCATGTTGGCTATGGTAGTAATGACATATTTTTAACTCGACGATTAGATGATAGTTGGTTAAATTGGTCTACACCCGAAAACCTGGGAGCCATCATAAACACTCCACAGTGGGATGGGTATTTTTCAGTTGCAGCTCAAGGAGATTATGCCTATTTCAGTTCAGTAGAAAATTCAATTGGCGCCGAGGATATTTATCGTATAAAAATTCCACCTAAAATAAAACCATTGACTTTAATTCAGTTTTCAGGAAAAATAATTAATGAAGAAACCAAGGAGATTATTGATGGTAAAATACTAGTTAAATCACTGTCTACAAAAGATTCATTGTATTTGGAATTTGATCCTTACAATGGTGATTTTGAATTTATGTGGCCAACTAAATTTCCATTCACAATGGAAGTAAAATCAAAAGGATTTATTTCAAAAGTTGATCGGTACAATTTTACTAAGGAGGCTTTTTACAAATCCATCAATAAAAATATTAATCTATTACCTTTGCGATTCGACAAACAATATAATTTACCTATTATAAATTTTGAACAAAGTAAATTCGAAATTTTACCAGAAACTTATGATGAATTAAATAATATTGTCAATATTTTGAAGGAAAATGTTGATTATGGCATTTTATTAGAAGGTCATACGGACAATCAAGGAGATTGGAATGAAAATTTAAAGCTGTCATTAAACCGAGTGGAAAGTGTGCGAGATTATTTAGTTATGAAGGGGATCTCTAAAGATCGAATACAGACAAAAGGTTGGGGAGGTATAAAGCCCTTAATGAGTAATATGACCGAGAATAGACGTAAATTAAATAGAAGAGTAGAATTTACTTTGTTTGCCCAATAATGACGAAATCATCGACTGATGTATATTTTAAACAACTAAATGGAATTCGGTTCATTGCCGTTTTTTTAGTCTTATTAGACCACTGGTTGGTGCCTATATTGCCTATCCCCTTAGGTCACCTTGGAGTAGTTATATTTTTTGTGTTGAGCGGCTTTTTAATCACTAGAATTTTATTTTTGAATGCTGACGAAATTGAAAGCACTAAATCGAGTGCATGGCCTAAAATTATTCGATTTATTTATCGAAGATCATTACGTATTTTCCCTATTTACTTTATATTATTAATCATTGGCTTTATTTTCAACATATCAAATTTTAAAGAATTATGGCCTTGGCTTTTAAGCTATAGCCCAAATATTTATATTATGTTAAAAGGGCAATGGTTAGGAACTTGGGATCACTTGTGGTCCTTAGCAGTTGAGGAGCAATATTATTTAATCTTCCCTTATTTCATATTATTTTTTAATAAGAAAAACTATATACGTTTATTTGTTATTATGATTGGCCTAGGCATAATCTCCCGATTGATATTTTATATTATTTTGCCTCACGATACCATAGAAAAATACTGGATGTTTTCCTATGTGAATCCCATTAGTGCCATTGATTGTTTTGGTCTTGGAGGTTTATTAGCTTATTATTATCATTATGATTATACCTATTTTTTAAACCTAGCTGAAAAGAAATATTTGTTAACAATCGCCATATCAACTGTATTTATTTCAATACTTTTATCACATTTTTCAAAATACACCTATGATAATTTATGGTTCAGTGTTATTGAAAGATCTATATCAGCCATATTTGCCTATTTTTTAATTATGACAGCATTAATGGAAAAAGATAATTATTTAGGTAAGTTGTTAGAAAACAGTTTCGTTATGTATTTGGGATCCATATCTTATGGTATTTATTTGTACCACAATTTAGTTTTCAATTACTATCACCTAAATGAAAATACAATTTGGGGCTACTTATCAAATAATTTCAGCTATATAAATTCACTAAATTCCAAATTAATCATTCTTAAATTTTCAATAAATTTTTTAATACTTATAGGTATAGCAAGTTTTTCTTGGTACTACATTGAGAAACCAATAAGCAAATTTAAAAACAGGATATAATGCTCAATAAATTAAGCCTAGTTCTTGTAATTCCAGCCTATAATGAGGAAGGGTGTATTGAAAATGTGATTGAATTATGGACACAGGGGATATCTAATGTTTTAAAAAATGAAAATTTTAAAATATTGGTCATTAATGATGGTTCAAAAGATAATACGGGTGCGATATTAGATCAAATCGCGTCGAAAAATAATTTTTTAATGGCTAAGCACCAACTTAATGGAGGCCACGGCAATGCAGTTGTAAATGGGTACAAATTTGCGGTTGAAATGAATCCAGATTTCATTTTTCAAACAGATTCAGATGACCAATTTATACCTGAAGATTTCAAACATTTTTGGGATTTAAAAGATCAATCAGAATTCATTTTAGGATTTAGGCAAATTCGTCATGATGACCCATTTCGCTTACTCATTACTAAAATATTGAAATTCTCTTTATTATTCATATATGGTACTTATATAAACGATGCTAATATACCCTTCAGGTTATATAAGACGTCTTTTTTAAGAAAATTACTAGCTGTATTACCTAATCCTATTCCTTTTGCTCCCAATATATTTTTATCAGTTTTAGCAAAAAAAACGAATCAGAAATTATTTAATATTCCGGTTATTCACAAGGAAAGAGAAACTGGAGAAGTATCGATACAGCACATGAAATTACTTCAGGTGTGCTGGCAAAGTTTGAAAGAATTAATATTATTTAGGATCAACCTAAATCAATACATATTGAAAATATTAAAATAAAAAAAGGCTCTATTTAGTAATTACACTAAACAGAGCCTTAAATTGAATTTAAAATTTATACTAGATCGAATCGATCAAGATTCATGACTTTCGCCCATGCTGCGACAAAGTCAGTTACAAATTTATTTTGAGAATCTTCACATGCATAAACTTCGGCTATAGCACGTAATTCCGAATTAGATCCAAAAATTAAATCTACACGAGTTCCTGACCAATTACCTTGGCCAGTGGAACGATCAGAACCCTCAAATACATATTGATGAGCGTCAACTGCTTTCCAAGTAGTACTAAGATCAATTAGATTAACAAAGAAATCATTCGTTAATACCCCTGGTTTTTTTGTAAATACTCCATGGTTAGACCCATCAAAATTTGTATTTAAAACGCGTAATCCACCAATTAATACCGTTAATTCAGGAGCGCTTAAAGTTAATAATTGTGCTTTATCGATCAACATATCTTCAACAGATATTAAAGTACGAGGTTTAATGTAGTTTCTGAAACCATCTGCAATCGGTTCCAATACTCCAAATGACTCCACATCTGTATCATCTTGAGAAGCATCCGTACGTCCAGCAACAAAAGGAACTACTATTTCTATTCCGCCGTCTTTTGCAGCTTTTTCAACAGCCACCGAACCACCTAAAACTACCAAATCAGCTAATGAGACTTCTTTATCTTGATTCGCTGAATTAAACGCCTTTTGAATATTTACTAGGACGTCCAATACTTTTGATAATTGAGATGGATTGTTTACTGCCCAAAATTTCTGTGGCGCCAAACGAATACGGCCTCCATTAGCCCCACCGCGTTTATCTGAACCACGAAATGAAGATGCTGATGACCATGCAGTAGAAACTAATTCACTAACACTTAGCCCTGACGAAAGAATTTTATTTTTTAATGAAAGGATATCAGCAGAATCAATTATTTTCAACTTCGCTGCTGGAATTGGATCTTGCCAAATTAATACTTCTGCTGGAACCTCAGCACCTACGTATCTAGAACGTGGTCCCATATCACGATGCGTTAATTTAAACCAAGCCCTAGCAAATGCATCTGCAAATAAATCCGGATTTTCATAAAATCTTTTTGAAACCTTAGCATATGCCGGATCTACCTTTAAAGCTAGGTCTGTTGTTAACATAGTAGGTGCATGTGTAATTGAAGGATCATGTGCATCAGGGACTGAACCAGAACCAGCTCCCCCTTTGGGTTTCCATTGATTTGCTCCTGCCGGACTCTTTGTTAGTTCCCAATCAAAACCAAATAAATTCTCAAAATAATTGTTGCTCCATTGTGTTGGTGTCGTTGTCCAAGCACCTTCTAATCCTGAAGTAATGGTATTAACTCCATTACCCGATCCTAATGTGTTTTTCCAACCTAAACCCTGTTCCTCTATGCTAGCAGCTGCTGGTTCTTTTCCAATATACTTACTAGGATCTGCAGCACCATGAGTTTTACCAAAAGTATGACCACCGGCAATTAATGCTACAGTTTCTTCATCATTCATGGCCATTCGAGCGAAGGTTTCACGAATATCCCTTGCTGATGCTATTGGATCAGGATTTCCATTGGGACCTTCTGGGTTAACATAAATCAAACCCATTTGAACAGCAGCTAATGGATTTTCTAAATCACGATCCCCTGTATATCTTTTATCATCTAACCAGACACGCTCATTTCCCCAATAAATGTCTTCTTGAGGCTCCCAAACATCTTCTCTTCCACCAGAAAACCCAAAGGTCTTAAAACCCATAGACTCCAATGCACAATTACTAGACAATATCATTAAATCTGCCCATGATAATTTACGGCCATACTTTTTCTTGATTGGCCATAACAATAAGCGTGCTTTATCTAGGTTTGTGTTATCAGGCCAACTATTTAATGGAGCAAATCTTAGCATCCCCGCACCTCCACCACCACGGCCATCAGTAGTTCGATATGTACCTGCACTATGCCATGCCATTCGTATAATAAATGGGCCATAATGACCGTAATCTGCTGGCCACCAATCCTGTGAAGTTGTCAATGCTTTGATGATGTCTTTTTTAACAACCTTCAAATCAAGCGTTGAAAATTCTTTTGCATAATTAAAAGACTCATCCATAGGATTTGATAACCGAGAATGTTGTCTTAGAATATTTAAGCGTAATTGATGTGGCCACCAATCGGTATTTCTTGTTCCACTTCCTGCACTAGGTTGCTTAACCATTGATGCTGCTCCCGTGTAAGGACATTTGGCTTCTTCGCCGTGATTAGAATTATCCATAGTAATTGATTGTTTAATAAATCAAAATATTTATTTTATCATTTGACTTCAAATATCAATACAAAAATTATATAAATCAAATCTATATTTATTATATTAGTATAATCAAACCTTATAATTATGACTATTACTCAATTGGAATACATTGTAGCTTTATTTGAATATAAAAGTTTTTCTAAAGCTGCAAAATACTGCTGCGTTACGCAGCCTAGCTTAAGTATGCAAATTCAAAAATTAGAAGAGGAACTTAATCTAATCATATTTAATCGAAAAATTAAACCAATAAAACCAACCATTGAAGGATTGCAAATAATTAATACCGCAAGAAAAATTATTCAAGAAAAAAAGTCTATTCAGCTTTTTGCCAAGGGTTATCATAAAGATGTAATTGGCGATGTATCCATAGGAATTATCCCAACCATTGCTCCCTATTTAATTCCAAAATTCTTATCTTCATTTAAAACAAAATTCCCTAATCTTCAGCTACATATTTTTGAAACGACCACTGAAAATATATACAATGAAATCCATGAAGGTAAGTTAGATATTGGAATACTGGTTCCGATAACAAATCAAGAAATGGCCTGTTTGCCTTTATTTTTTGAAGAATTATTTCTATACTCAAACGTGTTATTAGAGAATGGAGAGATCAATCCAACCATAATGCCTGAAAAACTATGGATTTTAGAAGAGGGGCATTGTTTAAGTAATCAAATTGCCTCAATTTGTAACCTAAGAAATAAGTCAAACTCAGAAAGTCAAATTATATACAAAACAGGAAGTTTGGAAACTATGTTAAGGTTAGCTGAAAATGGGAAAGGCCAAACCATAATCCCTCACATGCTAGTCGACTATTTAAATGAATCGACTAAAAAGAAAATATTCAAAATACCTTTTAACACCCCTGTCAGGGAAATTGCTTTAATATATTCAGAAAATTACAACAGAAAAGGTGTCATAGACGCATTAAAAGAGGAGATATTATCAGTAATTCCATCAGAATGGATCTCATCTAACAATAAATCAGTTATACCCTTAAATATTTAACTTGTAAAGTTTATGTAATCGATATAAAAATAGTAAACTGATCGAAAAAAATAAGGTTAAAATTAATATTCCTATGCGCATATTCCCAGTAATTTGAATAATGACACCAAACAAAAATGTACCCAAAACAGTACTCAATCGATCACATACATCATAAAAACTAAAGAATGAAGCTAAATCTTTTTCATTATTTGGGCACAATTTCGCATAAGTAGATCTACTATTGCTTTGAATCCCTCCCATCACAAACCCTATGGATATCGCTAAAACATAAAATTGAACTTGGCCATATACAAAATAAGCAAAACAGCATATTAAAATCCAAATGAATACAATTAGAATGAGCGCAAAAATATTGCCCATATTTTGGGAAATAGAAGAACACACAAATGCACCTGGGATTGCTACAATTTGAATTAAAAGAATGGTAATTATAAGTGCGTCAGTTGGTAAATGTAGTTCTTGACTACCAAATAAAGCGCCTAAATACATAACTGTTTGGGCTCCAAGATTGTACAAGAAAAATGAAACTAAAAACAATCTAACAGATTCTATATCACGAATTTTCACAAATACATTTTTCAGTTCTTTAAATCCACCTACAAAAAAGCTACTACTTAATTTTACTGATTTATGATTATCAGGTAAAAAATGAAAAGGTATTTGCGCAAATATAAGCCACCATATGCCAACAGATAAGAATGAAATTCTACTGGCTAATTCACTTGATATGTTTCCGTATAGGTTTGGCAACAATAACATGGATAAATTTTGTAATAGTAATATGACACTACCAATATATCCTAACGCAAACCCCTTAGCACTTAATTGATCATATTCTTCTTTAGTGGCTATTTCAGGCAAAAAACTGTTGTAAAATACGATACTTCCCCCCCATCCGATAATTGAAAATAAAAATCCTAATGTACCTACCCAATAGTTGCCTTTTGTGAAGAAATACAAACCTATGCAACTAAATGACCCCATGTAGCAAAAAAATCGCATAAAGGATTTTTTATTACCTAAATAATCAGCTATTCCTGAAACCATGGGCACTAGAATCGCCAATATTAAAAACGCAAAAGATATAGTATAGGAATAAATGACCGTGTTGGGCAATAAAAAACTTCCAAAAATTGGAATTAAATTAGGAGTGACAGAGCCTACCACTATAGCAGCAATAGGAAAATAAATAGGGAAAATTGCTGAAGTAATAGTTAATGAATGTACAGAATTAGCCCAATCATAAAATGCCCATGCATTTTGTGTTCTCTTATTATTTTGAACATTTTCCATTAAAACAGACCTAATTGAGCCCCATTATTTTGATCATTATGTAAATTTTCATCAGGTTTTGATTTTATGGTCATAGGAACATCTGTTTCATTGTTACTAATATTTATGTCAAATGGTATATTATCTGCTACAATTTTACTTTCAGATTCATCTGAAACAATGGATTCACTTTCCTCCACCCCTTCGCTATCAAAAGAATCTATGTTTATTACTTCGAAAGGAACTTCATCTGTTACATCTGCAAATTCACCATGGTTATCCTCAACTGTTTTTACATCAATTGAACTATTAGATGCATTTAAAGATATGTTTTCTTCTGTGCTGAAGTCATTATGTTCCTCTCTTTCTAATGAATGAATTAATGTCGCAGCCTGAGTGATTTCTAAAGGATCATTTTCTTCTGTTTCAATAAACTGGATATCAACAATTTTCGAATAATTTAATTTACTACCTATAGCTTTCCAGCCTCTAACCTCCACAATACTTGAAATAGGTATAATATTTGTTTCACTAGCTTTCCCATCAGACTTATGTTTGATTTGAACATTGGGTGAATAATTATCTGTTACTGTAATTAGTTTAGAATTTTTTGAATCAGCAATAAATAAAAACTTTTTATCAATAGTTGTCGTTTCTAATTTAAATCGTTTGATGTAATTAGATTTATTAATCCCATCATAATAAACAGCTGAAATAATGCTTTTATTATTAAATCGTTTTAAATATAAAATTTCATCTACTGAATATCGATTCGTTAATTCAAAATTAGTTAGCTCATAGTTTCCGTTTGTATAAATCGCTAAAATGAAATCATTAGGTTCAAAATTGCCTATATGATGGCCATGTTGGTCTCTATTTAACCTTCCTATCGTTGGATCATACCAAATATCGACACCCCCTAAAGTTGATATACCTGCAGACTTTTGAATGATTTTCCTTACCATATATTTGGTCAGCATGTTTCCAAGTGATTCCCTTCCCTTTATAGCTAGTTTTGCAAAATCATAATCGAATTGTTTGATTTTTGCAGTGCAATTTGCCGTTAAACTTATTTGTATAACTTCAGCTTCTCCATTTTCATTAGCAGAAAAATATGTAATTTTTGATTTAGCATGATTGCCAACTAATTTGTATTCTCTGTCACGTGTAATGGAAGTTACTTTAAATCGCTTTACATAGGTTATCCCAGTTTTTCCATCCGCATAGCAAATATTAAATACTTTACGATCATCATTTTTCTTAAATACGCAGCAATAAAGAATATCCTTGCCAACAAACACTTTTTCTTGAACTTTCGTCACGATACATGTCCCATCTAATCTAATCACTATTATATCATCTATATCAGAACAATCCATCACATATTCGTCTTTTTTAAGACCATATCCGATAAAACCATCTAACATGTTAACATACAGTTTTTGATTAGCTGCCGCCACTACAGTAGCTGAAATAGTATTGAAATTTGTTATTTCAGTTTTACGCTCTTTACCTTTACCATATTTCTGCAATAAATTTTTAAAATAATCAATGGCATACCTAATTAAATTAGCCAGATTTTCCTCCACTTCTTTTAACTCCTCTTCCAATCGCCGCATGGACTCATCAGCCTTAAAACTGTCAAATTTCGAAATCCTTTTAATTCGTATTTCTAACAACCTTAAAATATCATCTTCAGTTATTTCCCTATAAAAATCCTTTTTAAATGAATCCAAACCTTCATCCACCGTGGATATAACTAACTCAAAAGTTTCACACTCTTCAATTTTTCGATAGATGCGGTTTTCAATAAAAATTTTCTCCAATGAACTAAATAGAAGCTTTTCCATTAATTCACTTTTTCTTATTTCTAACTCTTCTCTTAATAATTCGACAGTTTGGTTTGTACTAACTCGTAAAATTTCAGCAATACCTACAAAATGTGGTTTGTCTTGAATAATTACACAGGCATTTGGCGAAATTGATATTTCACAATCTGTGAATGCATATAATGCGTCAATGGTAACATCTGGTGATATTCCTGGGGCTAACTGTACTTGAATTTCAACATCCTTTGCGGTGTTATCAATGACCTTTTTTATTTTAATCTTACCTGAATCATTTGCTTTAATGATTGAATCAATCAGCGAAGTGGTTGTTGTGCTAAATGGAATTTCTTTAATTAGTAGTGTTTTTTTATCAAACTCTTCTATCCTAGCTCTGATTCTGATTTTTCCTCCACGCAATCCATCATTATATGAACTTGCATCCATCATTCCTCCTGTCAAAAAATCAGGAAATAAATTAACTTTTTTGTTGGAAAGTAAATCAATGGAAGCCTGTAATAATTCACAGAAATTATGAGGCATTATTTTTGTTGCCAAACCTACAGCAATTCCTTCAACACCTTGGGCTAATAATAATGGAAATTTAATGGGTAAGGTGATGGGTTCTTTTTTACGACCATCATACGACAATTGCCAATGTGTTGTTTGATTATTGAATACTACATCGTTAGCAAATTTTGATAAACGGACTTCTATATATCTTGCCGCGGCAGCACTATCCCCAGTTCTAACATCTCCCCAGTTACCTTGACAATCAAAAAGCAATTCTTTTTGTCCTAAATTTACGATAGCATCGTTTATAGAAGCATCACCATGCGGATGATACTGCATAGTTTGTCCGATAACGTTCGCCACTTTATTAAAACGGCCATCATCCATTTCGTTTAATGCATGCAAAATCCGTCTTTGAACAGGTTTTAAGCCGTCTTCAATGGCTGGAACCGCTCTTTCTAAAATAACATAAGAAGCATATTCCAAGAACCAATTTTCATACATCCCCGCAACCGCTATTTGATCCTGCAAAGCACCTTCTAATGAATCATTCATATTTTAATCAAAATTTATTTTAGTCTTTTTTCTTAGAAACAACTGGTAAATAATAATAGCCGTTGCTCCCCAAATTTCTTTACCATCATTCAAATATTTAGGAGAAAAAACTTTTTGGCCTAAAATGTTTAACTCATGAAAAGTTAAAATATGGGAATCCTTGAACAATGATATCGGTATTTCAAAAATACAATTTATTTCTCTTTTATTTAAAGTAAAAATTGGCTTTTCGTAAAGAATTATATAAAATGGTTGGACCCAATGGTTTGAAACATGAATCCATTGAGGTATTAAAGGAAATAATTGATTTAAATCTAAATGAATACCTAATTCTTCATATACTTCCCGAATAGCTGTTTCTTTTAAGTTGGCATCTCCATGATCCATTTTACCTCCTGGTAATGCCATTTGACCACTATGGTGTCCATCATACGTATTGCGTTCAATCAAATAAAGTACACTCTCGCCATCATTATTTTTATAAATAACAACAACAACCGCTGCTTTTATTGCATTATTTTTAATAGTTAAATCCTCAGATACTTTGTCATTTAAAGCCCATAACTGATCTAATTCTTTATGCATGTATTATTTCAATTTTTGAGCTATAGCAATCGCACAATTAATACCATCTAATGCAGCAGACATAATCCCTCCTGCAAAACCAGCTCCCTCACCGCAAGGATATAAATTGTTGATATTTATATGTTCTAATGATTCTGGGTTTCTAGGGATTTTGACAGGAGAGGAAGTTCTACTTTCAAGGCCTATCAATTGGCCCATATGACTAGAAAACCCAGGTATTTTTCGATTAAAATCTTGAAGTCCCATAATTAAGGGTTCTGAAATAAAATCTGGTAAGAATTCGCGAATATCACCAGGAATTAAACCAGGAATATAAGATGTATCTAAAACCTCTTTACTCGAAGTAGATTTTATGAAATCACTTGTAAGTTGGGATACTGCTTTTTGTGTCCCACCGGACAAATCATTAACCTTATTCTCTAATTCTTCCTGAAATTGCATTCCAGCTAATGGACCATATTGGGTATAAGAAGAAAGATCAGAAGGTAAAATACTGACGACAATCCCTGAATTGGCAAATTTAGAATCCCGTCTGGAAGGAGACATGCCATTAACGACCACTTGGTTTTGGCTAGTGGCAGATGGAACAATAAATCCACCGGGACACATGCAAAATGAAAAAACACCTCTTTCACTTCCTTTAAAAATAGTTTTAGCAACCAAACTAAATGAAGCAGGCGGTAAATAGGAGGGTCTATCTTCAAATTTATATTGACTTTTATCAACAAAACTTTGGAGATGTTCAATTCGAACTCCCAGGGCAAAAGACTTGGCTTCAATAAAAATCTTTTTGGATTGTAATAAGGAGAAAATATCTCTAGCAGAATGACCAGTAGCTAGTAGTGTCGCCTCACCTAAAAACTCATCTTTGAAATTTGTTTGACATCCAATAATAGAATTATTGTGGATTAGCAAATCTGTAACCCGATGCTGAAAATGAAACTCCCCTCCTGCTTCAATGATGGCATTGCGCATGGAAGAAATAATCATTGGTAATTTATTCGTACCTATGTGTGGATGAGCTTCAAACAATATATTTGCATCAGCTCCATAACTGACAAATTTTCTAAGTACATAATTAATATCTCCTCTTTTTTTACTTCTGGTATATAATTTACCGTCAGAATAAGTTCCTGCACCCCCTTCACCAAAACAATAATTGCTATCAGCATCTACAATATTAAAACGATTAATTGCTGCTATATCACGTCTTCTGTCACGAACATTTTTACCACGCTCTAGAATGATAGGTTTTAATCCTAATTCAATTAATTTAACAGCGGCAAATAGTCCAGCAGGACCACTACCAATGACAATAATCCTTTTGCTATGCTTATTTAATGTAGGTAAAATAGAAGCCAATTCAGAATCAAAATCGTAATCTTTACTGTAAAGCCCTATTTTTACGAGCGCCTTTATATTTTTGTTTCTTGCATCTAATGAAATTTTTTCAATTCGATATTGACTATTATTCAATAGATTTGCACCCAATTCTGACAATAAGAATAGATGTAAATGTTCTGGGGAATAAGCAATTTCTGGACTAATTACAAAATCTTTACTTTCTAACATATGTAAAATTTGTTCAAAAATACAAATACATTTTTATACTAATGAATAAACTAAAAAATGAGGTAAGTACCTACTTGCTACAACATAAAGACAATCCAGTACATTGGGAAGCTTGGAACTCTGAGGCACTAGACCGATCCATAGTAGAAGATAAACCTATTATTATTAGTATTGGATATGCAGCATGTCATTGGTGTCACGTAATGGAACATGAATCTTTTGAGGATCAAGAAGTGGCCAATCTAATGAATAGTCATTTTGTTAATATAAAAATTGACAGAGAAGAGCGTCCTGATCTTGATATGATTTATATGGAGGCCATACAAAAAATGGGTATTAGAGGAGGATGGCCATTAAATGTATTTTTAATGCCAAATAAAAAACCATTTTATGGGGGAACGTATTTTCCAAAAAATAATTGGATATCTATTTTAAAATCAATAGATGAGGCATTTAAATATAATAGGGCCGAATTAGAAAAGTCGGCAGATGGATTTTCTAAAAGCCTAAATGACAGTAATGTAACCTTTAATAAAATTAATTTAACCTCGAATGAAAAACATCTAGAAAAAGTATTTCACATAATTAAACTTTCATTAGACCCGGTATTTGGTGGAATAAAACAAGCCCCAAAATTTCCACTTCCTTGTTTAATCGATTTTTTAATTAATCTTCCCAATAGTGAGTATTTGAAAATTGGAGTCCGTGAACTCTATCAGGTACATTTACAAAAAATGGCTCAGGGAGGAATTTACGATCAAATAGAAGGGGGCTTTTCTAGATATTCTGTAGACTCCGAATGGTTCTGCCCGCATTTTGAAAAAATGCTTTACGATAATGTCCAATTAATAAAAACCTATTCGTTGGCTTATTCAAAAACTAATTTCGACTTATATAAAGAAGTTATTTCGGATACCATTCATTTTTTAAATGAACGGCTGAGAGGAGAAAATGGACTCTACTATTCTTCCATTGATGCCGATAGTGAAGGTGAAGAAGGAAAATATTATACTTGGGATTTTAAAGAACTAAATACACTAATACCCTGTAAACAAAATCAAGAATTTTATAATCACTTTTCAATAATAGTTAATGGTAACTGGGAAAATAAAAAAAATATACTTTATAAAATTTCTCCTATTAGCAATAAATCATTCAGTGTACAATTGAAAATTTTAAAAAAATCAAAGTCAAACCGAGTCATACCTAACACTGATACGAAACAAATATTATCATGGAATGCTATTTTGGTTTCTTCTCTGATTCAAGCGTACACTTCATTAAATAATTTGGCATATATTGAATTAGCTAAGTCGATAATCAAACAAATTGAAAATCATTTTATTGTTAATGAAAGCTATTTACACCAAGTTAAATATTCAACAAACCCAATTATGGCTTTTTTAGATGACATGGCCCTTCTTACGAAAGCCTACATCGATTTATATGAACTAAGTGGTGATGTTGATTATATTATTAAAGCCAATAAATGTTTAAAAGAAATGCTTGAAAATTATAAGTCAAAAAAATCACAATCAGTATTTTTAAATTATTATTCAAATCAATCTGAGGAACTCATAGCTGAAAAATATGAATTAAATGACTCAGTAATGCCATCTTCTAATTCCATTTTATGCGAATGCTTGTTTAAAATAGGATTCATAAACCAAGTTCCAGATTATACGATAAAGGCGAAGGAAATGCTTGAAAACATGATGGAGTCAGCATTAAATAATCCTTTATATTTCTCAAACTGGTTGAAAATTTATTGCGACTACGTGGAATATCCAAAGGCATTAATAAAATATAATTCAAATTTCATAAGTTATGAGCAGATAAAGCAATCTGAATTTCCTATAGATAAAACGATGTTGAATTTTACACCCACGCTACATAATGACTCATTTAATTTTTATTTATGTATTGGAGAGACGTGTTATTCACCTACAAATACGATGGATGAATTACGAATTCAAATGATGTCTGTTATTTAACTCTCAAAGGATTTTCAGTGACAAAAGCACCCCAACCTTTTTTTGTGCCTTTCAGCGTAGATGTCAGATTGTTATTGTGAAAATGATGACAAATGGCAATACCTAAAGCATCCGTGGCATCAAAGAGCTTCACATCTAATTTAATATTTCCAATAACTTCAACCATTTTAGCAACCTGCTCTTTGGATGAATTACCATTTCCAGTAACAGATTGTTTAATTTTTTTTGGTTCATATTCAGAAACAGGGATATTTTTGGAAAACGCTAATGACATAACCATTCCTTGTACTCTACCTAATTTTAACATGGATTGGACATTTTTACCAAAAAATGGTGATTCAATAGCTATTTCATCAGGCAAAAATTCTTCTAAAATTCCTAATACTTTTTCGTGAATCTTTAAAAACTTGGCTCCCTGTGTGGAATACTTAGTCAAATTCAAAATTCCATATTGAAGTATGGTTACTTTTTCTTTATTTATTTTTATCAAACCATATCCCAAAAATCTAGTTCCAGGATCAATACCTAAAATTATTTTTTCTGAAGTGGAACTAGTAATTTGCGACATATAAATCTAATTCATGTTTATTAATGAAATATCAAAAGTTTTAAAGTTTATTTTCCCTAAACTTATTTGGAAAAATAATGATTTAGAAATCGAAAAAACAATTTACTTAACTTTTGATGATGGCCCTACCCCTGAAATTACCAATTATGTTTTAGATCTTCTTACTAAATATAAAGCAAAGGCAACTTTTTTTTGCATAGGAAATAATTTAGTATCAAATCCAGAATTAGCCAAACAAATTCTAATGAACGGCCATAAAATTGGTAATCATACGATGAATCATGTTAATTCTTGGCATATCAACTCAAAAGAATATTTCAATGAATATCTGCAATGCGAAGATGTAATAAATAAACTTGGCACAACTTCCGTTGGTTTTAGGCCGCCATATGGAAGGATTAACTATTTTATTTACAAGAAATTAATTAATTACTCTAAAATATATATGTGGACTTTTATTTCAGGCGATTACAATAAAAATAATAATTCAACTTCCATTATAAAATCTGCTAAACAAAATATCAGTAATGGTTCAATTTTGATTTTTCATGATAGTAAAAAGGCATTTCCTGTATTAAGTAATATTCTCGAACCGATATTGGACTATTGCTCACAAAACAATTTTGAATTTAAAACTTTATGATAGATACGCACGCACATTTGTATGATAATATATTTACCAATGATATTGAATCTAATATAAAACAAATTATTGATGCAGGAATCAAAGAAGTCTGGTTGCCTAATTGTGACGTTCAAACATTAGATTTTTTATTGAAATTGTCAACATCGTACCCAATGCTTTGTAAGCCTATGATAGGTTTGCACCCAACGTACGTAAAAACAGATTATATAGAACAATTAGTCATATTAAAATCATTTTTAAGCAACTCGAAATTTTTAGCTGTTGGTGAAATTGGCTTAGATTATTATTGGGATATTACCCATAAAAATGAACAAATAGATGCCTTTAAAACACAATGTCATTGGGCGTTAGAAGAAAATATTTGGGTGGATATACATTGTAGAAAAGCTTATGCCGACTTAATTTCGATACTTTCTATGAAAGAGTATGATCAATTAACGGGGATAATCCATTGCTTTTCAGGAGACGCATCTGAGGCTACAAGACTGACTCAATTAGGCTATTCACTTGGAATTGGAGGAGTAATTACGTACAAAAACACAAATCTATTTGAAAGTATAAGGCATGTCGACTTAAGCTATATAGTTTTAGAAACAGATTCCCCCTATTTAACGCCCGTCCCATTTAGAGGAAAATCAAACCATCCACGATACTTAAAATTAATTGCGCAAAAACTGGCTGATTTATTTGAGGTCCATGTGGACGAAATCATAAAAATTACTACAAATAATGCGTTGAAATTTAAAGCTTTTTCAAATTTTCAATAATAAAGTGATTCGAATCGTGCCAATGAAACAAAGCATTTTTTAAATTAATAACTGTTTTATTCTGACTATTTACTAATTTTTGAATATCTCCATTTAAGATGATTTTTCCTTGATTAATAATTCCTATGGAATGACTAAGTTTTAAAACATCTGACAAATCATGGCTTATTAATAGGCAAGGGATATTTTTTATTTCGATAATCTCTTTAATGATAGACGCAAATTCCAACTTTTGTTCTGTGTCTAATTGACTAAATGGTTCATCTAATACTAAATATTCAATGGGTTCACTAATTGCATTTAAAATACCCAATTTTTGTTTTTCGCCACCTGACAAATTGGTCACTTGAGTATATAATATTTTTTGCAAATGAAAAATCTTAACATATTTGTTAATTTCTTTTTGAGGCGAAATAGATTTTTGAAAAATAATATTCAAAAAATCTAGTACCGTATGAAAAGGTTTTAAATGTAAGTTTTGTGGCAAATATCCAGCCTTAAAAAATTGAGGAATTAACCTCTCGTTAAGATCATTTAATTCTTCTCCGTTGATAATAATACTACATAATTTAGTTTGTAATAATCCTACAGCAATTTTAGCTAAAGTACTTTTACCGCTTCCGCTTTTTCCAATTAATGAAAATACTTCTCTCGGTAAAACATTTATTCTTATATTAGATAACTGAAAGTGGTTATTAACCCTATGATTTTTTATTCTAATTTTTAACATATCTAATTATGCTTTTATGTGGCATTGATGTTGGCACCTCATCTATAAAATTGAGTGTAGTAGACGCCTCTACAAAAAAAATAATTCATACTTGTTCTTTTCCAGAAACCGAGAATGAAATTATTTCTGTTTCTCCAGGTTTTGCAGAGCAAAATCCGGAGCATTGGTGGTATTGTGTTAAGCAAGTAATCAAAATGGCTAATGCTACCCAAAAATATAATCCATTAGACATTTTGGCCATTGGAATTTCTTATCAAATGCATGGCTTAGTTATTTTAGATAAAGATAAACAAGTTTTACGACCATCAATAATATGGTGCGATTCTAGAGCATCTAGTATTGGCGATCATGCATTTGAAATTTTAGGAAAGGAAAAAACATTAAAAAATCTATTAAACTCCCCAGGAAACTTTACCGCTTCAAAGTTGGCTTGGGTGAAAGATAATGAACCTCACATATATGATCAAATTAATCATGTTCTTTTACCAGGGGATTACATTTCTTATCAATTTACCAATGAATTAACAACCACTATATCTGCTTTATCAGAGGGAATATTTTGGGATTTTAATAACAATGAAATTTCAAAAGATTTGTTGGCTTATTATAAATTTGACATTTCCTTATTTCCAAAAATTAGACAAGTTTTCGAAAATCATGGTCAAATAAGTGAAGATGTAGCTGTAGAATTAGGCTTATCCAAAAATGTACAAGTTACCTACAAAGCTGGAGATCAACCTAATAATGCATTATCACTTGGCGTAGTAGAACCAGGTGAAATAGCTACCACAGCGGGAACTTCAGGTGTTATATATGGGATTAGTTCTGAGTTGAAATATGATCCTAATTGTAGAGTTAATTCATTTGCACATGTAAATTACTCTAAAGAATTACGTAGAATTGGTGTATTGATGTGCATTAATGGAACAGGAATTCTAAATCGATGGTTAAAAGATAATTTTTTCCCAAACAATAGTTATACCGACCTAAATAATTATGCTTCTAATTCAGAAATAGGATCCAAAGGTTTACTATGTTTCCCTTATGGAAATGGGGCAGAAAGAATATTTAATAATAAAATTATTGGCGGAAGTTTCCGGAATTTAGATTTTAATAGACATCAAAATAATGAAATATCTAGGTCAGTCCAAGAAGGAATAGCATTTTCAATGGTTTATGGTTTAGATTTATTAAGTTCATCGGGCATCATTCCACAAAAGATAAAGGCCGGATTTTCAAACATGTATTTAAGTTCCATTTTTACTTCTACAATCGTTAATGCCTCCAATGTCCCCATTCAGCTTTTAGAATCCGATGGAGCATATGGGGCTGCTTTAGGCGCTGGTATTGGCTCAATGTATTATAATTCGGTACAAGAAGGCATCAATTCAATTAAAGTACTGTCTGAAGTTTTACCAGATCAAAACAAAAACAAAACGTTTGAATATTACGAAAAATGGAAATTAGAACTTTCGAATATGTTATAAAAGGCAAAGCCTCTCAATTTCTTGAGAGGCTGTACCCAGAGCCGGAGTCGAACCGGCACGGGCTTGCACCCACGGGTGTTTGAGACCAGCGCGTCTACCAATTCCGCCATCTGGGCAAATAAATTAAAATTTGCATTGCAAAAGTAGCTTTTCAAATCCGCTTTTACAAAAATTAAGGAAAGATAAACTTATCTATTCGTACCGTAAAGCTTCAACTGGATCCATTTCTGAAGCCTTATAAGCAGGGTAAATTCCTGAAAATAAGCCAACTAGTATACAAATAATTATACCAACAGTCATCCATAGCCAAGGAATAATAAAACTAGCTTTTCCAGAACTAATGCCTTGAGCAATTAAATTACCGATAGGAATTGCCATCATGATCCCTCCTATTCCACCAATAAGACAAATAACAATAGCTTCAATTAAAAATTGTTGCAAAATTCGACCAGGAGTGGCACCTAAAGATTTTCTTATGCCTATTTCTCTTGTACGCTCACTAACAGAAACCATCATAATATTCATCAAAGCAATAGCAGCTCCTAAAAGGGTAATAAATCCAATTACAAAACCTCCTACTCGTAAAGTGGATGTGATACTTTCAAAGCTTTTTGCGATCGAATCGGATCGATCAATGGAAAAAGAATCATTTCCGCCAATGGGATCCATTCGAACCTTTCGCATGATACCTCTAGCCTCTTCCATAAAATCATCAAAATTAACAATCCTCAAGGTTGACGTAGTTATGTCAAAGTTTAATTGACGACCCACCGCCATTTTTCTACCAGTTTCTAAGGGAACCATGATTACGCGATCATCTCCTCCACCCATCATATTTCCTTTTTTTGATAATATGCCGATTACCTTCATTTTCATGCCACTCACGATGATTTCTTTATTAATCGGATTTGCTTTTTCAAATAGCTGATCAATGACATCCACTCCTAAAATACACACATTGGCTGCATTTGTATATTCATTAGTCGAGAAAGATCTACCCATACTAATTTTGTATCCCTTAAGGTCTAAAAAATTATCATCTATGGCCATTAACCTAGAATTGGGATTTGTTTTTTTACTTTGAAATTTTGCAATCGCATTAAATGAAACATTTGTTTTTAAGGACACATTACCTTTTTCCTTAAATAAAACTTTATAGCGATAGGCCTGTCGATAATCGATGTTTTTGAATTTTTTTTCTTTTTGGCCTTCCCTTCTGATTTGCATAGCGGCTCTATTTCTAATATCAAACGAATTAGCCCCTAATCCAGAAAAAGAATTGTCCACAGAGCTTTGTATTCCATCGATAGCAGTTAAAATGCCAACTAATGAAGTTATTCCTAGTGAAATAATAAGAGCTGTCAAAATCGTTCTTAATAAATTACTTTTTATAGACCTTAAACCCTCAAATACATTTTCTTTTAAATTCATTTTGGTTACCTAAATTATAATTTTAGATTGCAATTTATTACATATTTGACTTTTAGAAAAACCAATGAAGTACCTAATTTATCCATTAATCATATTTATGTTGAATTTAGGTGTATTAAATGCCAAAAGCATTTTAATACCTATGGATAATTCACAAAAAAATCATTTGAAATCGTATGGAATTATATACAATCATTTGAAAAATGGTCAGAATGAAATAAAGTGGTGCCTAAATTATTTGGGAGGCTCCTTTTTAATTAATTATGACGACAATCTTTATGAAAAAATTATGAGTCAAGGTATAACTTGTACGATTCTAAAAGACCAAGAAGTAAATCTATTAGTGAACGAACTTAAATCTTTTGAAAATAATTCGGAAGTTGTAATTTTAAATAAATTTGCCAGAATAGCTTTATACTCCCCATCCTCAGCATCTCCTTGGGATGATGCTGTCTCGTTGGCTTTAAGATATGCTGAAATACCATTTGAAATAATATATGATCAAGATATATTAAATGGACGGCTCATAGAATTTGATTGGATACATTTACATCATGAAGATTTTACAGGTCAAATGGGTAAAATGTTTACTCAAAAAGATCAATTGTGGTATCAAAATCAATTAATGGAAGATCGAAATGTGGCTAAATCAAATGGATTTAAAAAAGTGTCAAATTTAAAAAATAAAATCACCTTAATGCTAAAATCATTTATCATAGGTGGTGGTTATATGTTTGCAATGTGTACGGCGACAGACACTTTTGATATATCTTTAGCAAGTTCTGAATTAGATATAATTGAAAATAGTTTAGACGGCGATCTTACTTCAGATAACATAAATAGTAACTTGAAATATCAAGAAACATTAGCGTTCACTAATTTTAATATATACACCAATCCAAGGGTCAACGAATTCTCAGATATCGATGCCTCACCTAATTTTTCCACTAGAAAAATCCAAGAGGATTTAGATTATTTTGAGTTAAATGACTTTTCCTCAAAAAATGATTTGATACCATCCATGTTAAATCAAAATCATGAAAAAATTATTCATGGATTCATGGGACAAACAACCACATTTTCCACATCGAAAATTAAACCTAATATTATTATACTCGCTGAAAATCAAAAAATGGAAGAAGTAAAATATTTATATGGGACATTAGGAAAGGGATTCTTTTGCTTCTTAGGAGGTCATGATCCTGAGGATTATCAGCATTTTGTTAATGAAGAGCATACTGATTTAAGTTTACATAAAAATTCACCAGGATATAGATTGATTTTAAACAATATATTGTTTCCCTCAGCTCAAAAGAAAAAACAAAAAACTTAAAATAATTTTCTTAAATAATAATCTTCACCTGGAACCATAATGCCTTTTGTCATGCCCAAATGAGTTGCTAATCTAATATCTGTTTTAAATGGTTTAATAACACTTGAAGCAAAAAACAAATACTGAGCTTCCTTAGGAATTTTTTGTAATCCTTCGCCAAAAGGGTTGATGGGAATTAATTTCCGTTTAAAGTCTTTTCCCCATAATGGATACTCATAGTCATCATTAATAGTCCCTAAAGCTACAACAGCATTAATAGGTACTAATTTTTCGAAATTTTCATAAGCTAAGGTAATATCAGGCCTCGAGACGGTAAGAGCTTCAATTCGATTTAACCTTAAAATAGATTTTTTGCCATATGCATCAAATGGTAACGCTCTTAAATTTAAACCGATTGTAGACAAAGCAGAAAAAGAAATAATAAGAACCGTCAAAACAAAGAAGTATTTGCTTAATCTATTGGTTGAATTATAAAAATAATAATCAGCTATATAAACAAAAAATGGAACAATATAAATCAATGAACTAATCATATACCTGCCTTTCCAAGGATCATATGGAGCCGAATAGGCCAAGGTTAAAAAATGAAGAATAAAGGCTAATAAAAAGATCCCATTATTTAGCTTGAACTTTCTAAAAAAAATGAAAATGGAAGGTAAAATCAACAAGATAAAAAATGAACCAAAAATTGGACTTCCATTAAAAAATTCAAACCTGCGATTAAAACGAAATGGGATTATAGTATAATCGGTTGTTTTTTCTAAACCTAGATTAAAATATTTGTCTAATTTGGCCAACTTAGCTTTTAACAATACTTGCTTTTCTTCAATAAAAGGCCAATTCCTCAATCCATCTAAATTTAATATATCAAGGGAATACCTCGCTACATTTCTCGAACCTTGAATAATTAAATTATTTATACTACCAGCACGTTCAACAGATTGATGTTTAGTTGCCACTACTGGACCAATAGGATGATTGTAATACTTGTAGTTCGCGATATAGCCAGTCGGCGCAACAAAGAAAATTAAACCTAAAACATGCGCATAAAATAGGTGTTTGAATTTGTACCCAAGTTTATTATCAGCTTTATAATAAAATGAATATAAGTAAATAATTAAAAGAGGTAAAAATGAAAATACAAAAGTTATTTTATGACTTAATGCTAATCCAAAAGCTAGTCCTAAAAAATACACATATATAAGTCTCTGAGTATTTTTAAAAGCTAATACGAGGTAAATTATGCTAACTAAATATGCTCCCAAAACTATATCGGTATCTGTTAATATAGATTGCATAATTATGTTCGGCGACAAAAAGACAATTAAACTACCCAATAACCTCGATTTATAAGAAGCTCCCATTTGTTTTAAAATACCATACGTACCAAAGCAAATCAACCAAAAAGAACCAAAATTAGGTAGTTTAAAGAAATGCTCATTGTATCCGCCCATTAAAAATGGATATACCTGAATCGAACAAAAGCTTTTCGGGTAAGTGTCAATATTAAAGTTAGTACCTATAAAGTGTTCAGTGGTTCCCTGATTTAAAAAATACAAAATACGATTTAAATGCCCAGTCATACTATCCCATTCATTGGGCGGACTATTGAAAATTAAATAAACTTGGGTTATGGTAAGAATACTAATGGTCCAAAAAAGAATCGAGAAGATAATTCTTTCAAATAAATCCATTTTAGAAAATTCTAAATGTATGGATTGAATCGTACTACCTGTTATTTTAAAAGCAGATTTATTCATGACATCCGAATGGAATATCTTTTTATTAAATAAAATGTATAAAAAATAGGAGAAGAAAAAAGGAATTATTGACCAAAGAATTCTAGAGTTCCAAAAATGAAATTCTGATAATAAATAGCCTGTAAGTATAATACTAGATGAATAAAATAAAAAACCCAAAATCATAATCTCCTCAAATGATTTATTAGAAACTTTTGAAGAAATTTTATAATTCAGTAAGATAAAAGAAATAAAAATTAATAAGTACATCGAGATTCAATTAAAGTGAACTCATTATAATGGATGATATTTTTATAATATCATGCTCTGTTATGTCCGCTGATAATGGTAAACATAAAATACGTCTAGATATATCTTCGGAATTAATGCACACATTTCCTGATACTGTAGGCAAGTTATTTAATGAAGGATAAAAATAACGTCTTGGATAAATTTGATTAACATGAAGTTTTTCTGTGACATGTAATAAGATCTCTTCTGACGTGAAAATGATGGGATAATAGCTGTAATTTCTATCTAATTCTGTATTGTATAAGTACTTAATAATAGGTTCTTTTAATAAAGAATCGTAAAGTAAACTAGCTCCTTCTCTGTGTTTTTTTATTTTTGAAAAATGATCAAAATTAACTAATCCCATTGCTGCGTGAAATTCCGAATTTTTGCCATTGATGCCAATGTCAAAATAATCATCATTTTTATGTCCAAAACTTCTAATACCTCGAATTTTATCTGCTAGCTTATGGTCATTGGTCATGACCGCACCGCCCTCAATGGTGTGAAATACTTTAGTTGCATGAAAACTACAAGTACTCACAGTACCATAATTGAAAATCGATTTACCCTTATATTTTACACCAAAGGCATGAGCCCCATCATAAATCAAAGGAATTCCCATTTCTTCGGAAAGTAATTCTTGTTTTTCAAGATCGCCACAATTACCATAGACATGCGTGGTAAGAATGCCTGATATTGAATTTAGTTGTGCAGTAGATTTAATTTGTGCCGAATTAACGGTTAATGAAACGGGATCTATGTCAACAAATATGGGAGTACAACCTTCCCAAATTAAAACATTAGTAGTAGCACAATAAGAAAATGGTGTAGTTAATATATTTCCACTTAACCCTAAAGCTTTGATAGCTAATTGTAATGCTATTGTACCATTTGAAACAAAAATAAAATTCTCTACTTCAAGAAACTCACCTAATTTATATTCTAATTCCTTAACAAAAGGTCCATCATTAGTTAAATGATGAGTACCCCAAATTTTCTCTAAATATTTTACATATTCTTTTAAATCAGGCAAAAAAGATTTAGTTACATGTAACATTATAATATTTGAGAAACTTGTTGAATTGGAAAATCGAATTGGGGACGAACATAACCCGGCCACTTGCCATACCAAGTAGTTTCTTCCCTATAATCAGCTATTTCAAAATTAAACACTTCTTCAAAATTAAATAGAACTATTGATTTATCTTTAACAACCATAAATGAAACTAGATAGTTGCCATCATTTAAGAAATATCCAGGTATAGTTAAACTAGCCTGTACCACACCTTTATCTAATATTTTCGGTAAGGTTCCAACATTAAATATGCATTCGCCTGTGCTTGCAAAAATGTGCAAACTAATATTTAAATTTTGATTATCTAATAAATTCCAAAATTCAATATCTATTTTTAATGAACTTCTTACATCAGCTATTAATTGATTACCAAATAATGTCGGAGTTAACTTTGCATATTTAAGTTTAACTAAGTCATTGCCAGGAGCTAAATTAATATGATCAAAGCTTTGCTCCAACAAATTATTCTGCATTGCAGATAAATAGTTATTTAATACTTCCCCCGTTTCACCAAATTGCTTGACATAACCTTTTTCTAAATGCAATGTTTTATTACATAAATTAGCCACTGCAGTTAAATTATGACTCACAAATAGTATGGTTTTATCTTTAGATGCGACTTCTTTCATCTTACCTAAAGATTTCTTTTGAAAATCTGCATCACCAACGGCAAGAACTTCATCTACGATTAAAATATCTGGGTCAAGATGTGCCGAAATAGCAAAACCTAACCTTACATACATACCCGAAGAATAACGTTTAACTGGAGTATCAAGGAATTTAATAATTTGATCCCCAGCAAATTCTACAATCTCATCGAATTGTTGGGTAATCTGTTTTTTACTCATTCCTAAAATTGCCCCATTCAAGTAAATATTATCTCGACCCGATAGTTCTGGGTGAAAACCAGTACCCACTTCTAACAAACTAGCCACCTTACCTTGAATGTCAACCTTACCTGTTGTTGGCTTGGTTATTTTACTTAAAATTTTCAGTAATGTAGATTTACCCGCTCCATTATTACCAATTATCCCCAATTTATCACCCTTGTTTAAAGTAAATGAAACATCTTTGACCGCCCAATATTCTTCAAACTTTATTCTATTAAATATTTTGTTGAAAAAAGATTCAGATACCTCTTTTTTTGTTAAAGGGAGTTGATATTTTTTCGAAACTGAAGTAACTGAAACAATACTAGTCATTATAAATAATCAACAAAAGTGTCCTTTTTAAAATGGAATACTAATAAACCCAATATAAAAATTGATATAGAAGAAAAAATGGAAATTAGTATTTCATTAAATGAAAGCACGTGATAACCTCTAATTAATGTAAACCTGAAAAATTCTACTAAACCTACCAAAGGATTAATAAACGTATAAATTTTAAACCAAGGTTTTAGATAAAATTCTAATGACGTATAAACAATGGGGGTAACAAAAAAACCATATTGAACAATAATGGGAATTAATTGTAAAAGATCTCTTTTTTTAACAGAAAAAGATGCAAAAATAGCTCCTAAACCTATGCTGATAAATAATATAATTACTACAACTACCGGTAATAGAAATAGATTATAAGAAATATTAATATTAAAATAAAAGGCTAGAATAAAATAAACAAAAAGTCCGAAAAGAAAATCAATTAAAGAGACTGCAATGGATGAAAATAATATAATCATTCTTGGAAAATATACTTTAGATATTAAATTACTACTTAACAATATTGAATTGCTAACAGATTGGAAACTATTCGCAAATAAGTTCCAAAACAAAATACCCGAGTATATTACAATTTGAATGGGATAACCTGAAATATTAGAGATATTGGTTAAATTTTTATAAGCAAATAAAAATACAAGCATGGTTGTTATAGGCCTAATAATTGCCCAAATCATTCCTAAAGCTGTTTGCTTAAACCTAACGCTTATATCTCGTTTAGATAATATCAAAAAAAGTTCTAAACTATTTAAAAATCGAAAATTAAAAATATTTAAAAATGCCATTATTTAAGAATTAAATTCTTTATACAGGTTTATTAAATATATAATAATACATGAAAAGAAAAATCCCAATATAGCACCTAATACTGGTATTAGGCCATTAGACTTTGGTGAAGGTTTTAGTGGTAATTCAGTATCTGAAATAATATTTAATAAAGGAGATTCTTTTACTAGAGAGAACTTTAAATTATCTAAAATTCTTACGGATTCTAAATACATAGCCTGCAATTGAGTTGAATTCATTTGTAAACGGTCCGCTATCATTCTTGCTCTTTGAAAAATAATTTGCTGATTTTGATCTTGAAAATTCGCTAATTTCCCTTGGGTATAATATAATGCTGTTCTTAAAGAATCAACTCTACTCGTCATTAAATTAAGAACCTCTTTAGATTTTTTAGTTTTAGTGTCAATATAAAAATCAGTAACCGTTTTTAAATATAACTTCGACCAAATATAAGAAAGTGTATCATTTCGAGTTTCTACACTTAATGTCAAAAAACTTGATTTTTGATTCACTGTGCTTACAATTGTCTTTTCTCTCAAATGTAAATATATCTGATCTAATATATTTTTATCATTTAAATTTAAATCATTCAAATCTGACGATTTAAATCTGTGGATATAAAAATCTCTGGACTTTTTGCTCCATTCGAATTCATTTATTCTTGATTTTTTTAAAAATACATTAGCAAATATATCTTCTTTGCCATTCCATAAAACTTTTTTAAGCAACGCTTTGCGATAAATTATTTTTGTTTTTAGCAATTCTTTGAAATTCTCACCACTAAATAAAGTATTACTCGCTCCAAGGCTGCTAGACAAACCCAATGATCCTACTAAATCACTTAGCGCTCCTCCGGAATTGGATGCTTCACTATCCATGATAAAAATAATTTCACTTTTATATAAAGTACTTTTATTATTTTCTATATCAAAATATAAACCTATTGAAATGCCGACACAGCAACCAATTAATATAAAATATTTATTTATTTTTAAAAATGGAATGATTAAAAAAATAGAAAATAATACCTTTTTAAATGAAAATTGATCTTCGTTTAACATAAATTATTTCGTAGTTGAATTAATTAATAATACTATTCCGATTAAACTAGTTATAGTTGTTGAAACAAACCCTACAATATTTGCTATATTTTGACTTGTCGTAATATTATTTATTACTTTTGGAATTATAATTTCAGAACCTTTTTGAATCTTAGGATAAAATCTAATAAATCCAAACGACTTAACACGCTTTACAGAGCCATTCAAATAAATAACATAAGACAATTTTCTGGCTGCAGATTTTTTAAATCCTCCTGAACTATTAATATAATCTTTAAATGTGTTATTAAATGAAAATTTAACACTGTTAGGATATAAAACATCACCTGTAACTTTTACTGTTTGGGGTTCTTTGGGAATGTCTATAATATCATCAGCTATTAAAAATAAATCATCTGGACCACCAGGATTTTTCATAGCCGAAATTAAATCAATACCAATTTTCTCGATTAATACATTTTCTTTATTGGTATTATTAAATTCTCGATCTACATTTGAAAAAGAATTTTGTTTTTCATTAAAATTTTCAATTTGTAAAAGTTTCCCCATTTCAGTTAAATGATTCTTTCTTATTAATTTAGCTCCTTCAGAAAAGGCTTGGGTATTAAACCCTCCTGCTCTATTAATAATGTCACTTAAACGTTCATCTTTCCGCTCTAAACCAAATACTCCTGGAAAAACTACTTGTCCTTGAACAGTTACAAATTGTTGTAATTCATAATTAGGGGAAGTTCTTATAAAAATCTCATCAAATGGAGATAATTCAAATTTAGATGCCGTATTATCTAATTGTAAATTATTACTAATTCCAAATTTAATAATTTCTGCTATTTGTGAATTGATTAAACTTGGATTATCCAAACCAATATTTTTCTTTCGCCTAACAATTTCTACATAACCTGTAGCTGCAGATTCACGAAGTCCACCTGCTTTTAAAATTACGTCCTCAACAGTCATATGATCAGCATAAGGAAGAGTCAGTTTAACTTGTCGATTAATTAAGGCGTTACTTTTTTCAGAAGATTTAAACTCATCGGAAATTTCACTCGATAAAATATTATAACCCTCATCATCTATTAAATTTGATATATTTTTGTCGATATTATCATTAGAGTTACCCAATCGATTATTTCTGTTTTGTTGATTTAGGTTATTTTCCTTACTATTTGGTTCATCTTCTGAAATACCAAGTTTAGATGAATTATTATTAATATCACTATTTACTTTTGATGCTTTTTTTAATGTTTTTAAATTTATTTCACCGTGTATGGTCACCGTATATTTCTCTTTTAAGTCTAAAATTGAAAATATAGTCACTTGATCCTCGCGCTTTAAAATTAAATCCGGTGATCTTTTATTAATAATATCTTTCAAATTAAATGACAGATTATCAGCTGATAAATCTGAATTAATCCTTTGAATTACACCTCTTTCTAAAAAGGAATTTTCTCTTAAACCTCCGGCTCTCGCTATTAATTTTAGTAGTGTGGAACTGGATTCTAAAGAAAAATCTCCTGGCCTAAAAACTTCTCCAAAGATGGATACTTTATTTTCATAATGATTTTCATCTATTGATTCTGCTTGAAACACATCACCAGAATTTGGGTGAAAAGAATTAAAAAATTCTGCATTCAAATCTATTAATTTTAAGTCTCGATTGGTAAACCTTTTAATTTTTATTAATTCTTTAAATGCATTTTCTGTAAATCCACCACCGAATTCATTAAGCACATAATCAAAATTCTCATGTGCCAAAACTTCAAACAAACCTTCTCTTTTAATTTTACCTCTTAATTCAACACGACTCTTATATACGCCAACTTTAATAATATCTTGGTCCTGAATATTAATGTCATTTTTTTGAATTCCAGATGTCAATAAATCATATAAGTCAACGGTAGCAAAAACTTTTTTATTACGTATAACTTGAATTTCCCGAAAAGTACCTTTCTCATTTGGACCACCGGCTAAATACAACACATTCATAACTCTTGCTAAACTTGGCACCGAGTACGTACCCGGAAACATAACTTCACCTTGAACAGTAACACTTACTGTTCTAATATTTCCTAAAGAAATAGAAGCGGAAAGTGTCCTAGTACTTGAATTATTGCTATTTAACCTTAGACCAACATATATTTGAGATAATTTTTTAATAATTCTATTTTTAGCCTCTTCAATGGTAAGTCCAGAAACATAAATATTGCCTATTCTATTAATTTTAACAAATCCATCCGGACTAACATTTAAAGTATAATGTTCCTCTGAATATCCATTTATATCAACAATTAATTCATCATCAGGACCAATAACATATGATTTAGGTGTAGCTATTTTCAAATTGGGTTCAAAAACTCCTACTTTATTATTAAAAATAGAAAAACCAAAAATCTTTTTCCTTAAACTTATTATAGCCGTATCGACCTCGCTGTTATTCAGGTTATAATTAGATGTTCTAGTCGTTATAATACTGTCATTATACAATTTTTGATTATTAGAAGACAAATAAGATCTTTTTGTGGAGGTTGGTTGTTGAGGCGCAATACTATTTGTATATCCCGATCTTAATACATTGGGAATTTGAGGACCAAGAGGGAAAGCCTGAGAAAATATTAGATTTGAATTAATTAAAAGCAACAAGCCTAAGAAAAATATTCGTAATTTCATAAATGTAAAATTAAATTATTTCAAGATAACAAAATTATAAAAAAAGCTCATAATTCTTTAATTTTATACTAATTATTAAAATACAGAAACAAATAGTAAGTAATTTTTACGCAGTGAAAGAAATAGAAGAAACCCCAAAAGTAGTTTATAATGATGATAGTATAAGGTCATTAGACTGGAAAGAACATATACGTTTAAGACCCGGTATGTATATCGGAAAATTAGGTGATGGCTCTTCCGTTGATGATGGAATTTACGTGTTAGTAAAGGAAATTATGGATAATTCAATTGATGAACACATGATGGGCAACGGCAAATCAATTGAAGTTAAAATTTCAGATCATAAAGTGGAGATACGTGATTTTGGGAGAGGAATACCTTTGGGCAAAGTCATTGATTGTGTATCAAAAATCAATACTGGTGGAAAATATGATTCAGGAGCTTTTCAAAAATCAGTAGGATTAAATGGGGTTGGTACTAAAGCAACCAATGCTTTATCGCAATATTTTAAGGTGCAATCTTATCGTGATGGATCGACTAAATGGGCAGAATTTTCAAAAGGAGAACTTACAAGTGAATCAAATGGAATTGACACTTCTAATTCTAAAAGTGGCACCCATGTAATTTTTGAGCCTGATAATAGTATATTCAAAAATTACCATTTTATTCCGCAATATCTTGATTCCCTATTTTGGAATTACGCCTATTTAAATGCAGGACTAACCATAAATTTTAATGGAGAAAAATATTTCTCTCAAAATGGATTATTGGATTTACTTAATAAAAAAACAAATTCCGATGAAAACCGCTATCCAATCATACATTTAAAAGGCAATGATATAGAATTAGCCATAACACATAACAATCAATATGGAGAAGAATATTATTCATTTGTCAATGGACAAAATACAACACAAGGGGGAACCCATTTATCTTCGTTTAGAGAAGCACTTGTAAAAACATGCAGAGAGTTTTATAAAAAAGAATTTGATCCATCAGATATTCGAGCGAGTATTGTGGGTGCAATTGCCATAAGAGTGCAGGAACCCGTTTTTGAATCACAGACAAAAACTAAGCTTGGATCCACGACCATATCGCCTGATTCAAATTCTACATCAATCAGATCATTTATAGGAGATTTTATAAAAAATGAATTAGATAATTTTTTGCATAAAAATCCCACTACGGCAGATGCCATATTAAAAAGAATATTACAATCTGAAAGAGAAAGAAAAGATATTGCTGGAATAAAAAAATTGGCCAATGAGCGAGCAAAAAAAGCGAATCTGCATAATAAAAAACTTAGAGATTGTCGAATTCATTTTTCAGATGAAAAGTCAGAATCAAAACATGATACAATTTTATTTATAACGGAAGGAGATTCAGCTAGTGGAAGTATTACAAAGTCACGAGATGTTCAATTACAGGCTGTTTTTAGTCTACGGGGTAAACCTTTAAATAGTTTTGGCCTTACTAAAAAAATAGTTTATGAAAATGAAGAGTTTAATTTATTGCAACATGCATTAGATATTGAAGATTCATTAGATAATTTAAGATATAACAAAATTGTCATTGCTACCGATGCTGATGTGGATGGAATGCACATCAGATTATTAATTCTTACCTTCTTTTTGCAATTTTTTCCAGATTTAGTACGTAACGGTCACATCTATATATTAGAGACTCCACTATTTCGCGTACGAAATAAAAAGGAAACTCTTTATTGTTATAATGAAGAAGAACGTAGAAACGCAATTGAAAAATTAGGACCAAAGCCTGAAATAACAAGATTTAAGGGCCTTGGGGAAATATCTCCTGACGAGTTTGGGAATTTTATAGGCGAAAACATAAAATTAGATCCTGTTATTTTAGCTAAAGATTTTACAATCCAGCAATTACTAAATTATTACATGGGAAAAAATACCCCTGAAAGACAGAAATTTATCATTGAGAATTTAATCATCGAAAAAGATTTAGAAGAAATCATGTATTCTTAATCAAAATACAATTCAAATAATTGTTCTAATTCATTTTTAACTTTTTCTTTCTTTATTAGTATTGCTAATTCGATGCCCTTTTTAATTATTAATTTTGCAGTTTCAAAATTTTTCATTTCAATTAAATTTAAAGCATATATGTAGTATAAAGGCAAATAATTGGGCGAGGTTTCATATATAGTGTTAAATTTTAAAATAGCTTCCCTCCTATTATTTTCCTTTAAATATTCTAGAGCAAGTAAATAAAGATTAAAAGGATCCTGGGAATTATTTATCAACTCAGAAATAATAAATTCTTTTCGATTCATTTTGTATAAATTAAAAAAATATAGTATGCTTGCATAACAAATAAAAATTATGAAAATTTTAGTATGCATCTCCATAGTACCCGATACAACTTCTAAAATTACAAAAGAAGCATCAGATAATTTTGTAAAGAAGGATGATTTGACATTTATCGTAGGTCCATATGATGATTACGCTTTATCTAGGGCAATTGAAATAAAAGATTCAATGGCTAATGTTGAAGTTGCCGTTTTTCATGTAGGCCTAGACAAATCTGAACCTTTAATTAGAAAATGTTTAGCATTGGGAGCAGATTATGCAATCAGAATAAATGGAGAACCAACAAGCTCCATTCAAATAGCAAACGAAATAGTTAACTACGTAAAAGAAAATCATTTTGATTTAATTTTAATGGGGAAAGAGGCTATAGATTATAATAGCGGAATGATTCATGGGCTAGTAGCATCTGGTTTAAATTACAATCATTTTTCTCCTGTAATGCAACTAGATGTGATTGATGAAGGTCTTGAACTACAAATTGAAACCGATTCAGGTAAATCAACGATACAATGTCAACTACCAGCCGTTTTGGGATGTCAAGAACCTATAGCCGAGTGGAAAATTCCTTCCATGCGAGGAATTATGACAGCTAGAACTAAAGAATTAACGATGTTAGAAATGAAATATAATGAGTCAAATCTTGAAATAAATCAAGAAATAGTAAATGAAACTAATAGAAAGCAAATAATTATTCCAAAGGAAAATTTAAATGTTTTAATTCAAGCATTAAAGAAAGATATCCAATTTAATTAATATGAAAAAATTAGCCGTTTTTTTAGATTTTAAGCAAAATGAGTTAACTAAAAATTCAAAATCGTTATTAAACTTTGCAAATAGTATAGTTGAAAAGGACTCGAATTTTCAGATTTATTTATACACTTTTCAAGACATAAAAAGTTGCTCCATCACAACAACCACAAAATCAGAATCTATTACTAGTTTTACAATGAATAATAATATTCATTTTTCAACCAATGACTGTTTAGAAAAAATAGTATTACATGTAAAGAATAATAATATCAGTCATGTATTTTGCTCTAAATCAACAACAAATGATTTAATATGCGCTAAGCTAGCGATGATTTTAAATTACAATTTAATTGCTAATATAAAATCGTTACAAGTGGAAGATGGATTATTTTATTTTTCTAAATCAATATTTTCTGGTAAGGCTATAGCAAAAATGAACGGAACGAATGGTCCGTGTATTGCAATTTTTCCAAAAGGATTTACTGGAGACTTAGTATCAGATGATCAATTAGTTTTCAAGGAAATTAAAATTGAAAATATAGTTTCAATCAATATTTCAACTAGTAAAATTATAGGAGAATCGACGATACAAAGTGAAATACAATTATCTGAGGCAGAAATTGTAGTTGGCGCAGGCAGAGGGTTAAAAGACCCTGAAAATTGGGATATAATCCTAAATTTAGCTAAAAAAATTAAGGCTGCTACTGCATGTTCAAAACCTGTATCTGATTTAAACTGGAGACCACATCATGAACATGTCGGACAAACTGGAATAAAAATAAATCCAAAACTCTATATTGCATGTGGAATATCCGGTGCGATACAGCATTTAGCAGGTGTTAATGGATCAGGGACTATAGTAGTTATAAACAATGATCCTGAGGCTCCATTTACTAAAAATGCTGATTATGTTATATTAGGTGATTTGTTTGAAATAGTTCCAGAGTTAACAAAACTATTTGATGAGGTTTAAATTTAGGCCATTTTTCGTACATTTAGGTTTTATTTAACAATTGGAAAATATTCACCATTTAATTATTGCAAACTTACTTCCAAGCAGCGCTGGATCAAGTTCTTTTATTCTTTTACTTGAGTCAAAAGTAAATTCTAATCTTAAATTTCCAATCGTTATCGGTTATAATGAGGCCCAAGCCATTATTATTGAAATGGAAGGTATCAAACCTAGTAGGCCGTTAACGCATGACCTATTTGTAAATATGTTAAATGGTTTATCGATAAAGATAGACTCTATAACAATAACAAAGTTTGTAGATGGTATTTTCTATGCAATAATTACAGTCATTGTCAAAAATAAATATATGGATATTGATTCGAGGCCTTCTGATGCTGTGGCTATTTCGTTAAGATCAAAAGTTCCTATAAAAATTGATTCAAATTTACTGGAAACATTATCTATTCACGAAACACAAATAAATATCGAACCCAGTGACCAGCATAAAATTAAAGAGACAAAAACAACTTTAAATTACGACGATTTAAATAAACTAATGGCTGAAGCCTTAATAAATGAAAATTATGAGCTGGCTGCAAAACTAAGAGATGACATTTCTAGATTAAAAAATACAAATGAAATCAAATAAACAAAAAACAATTAGGAAAAACTCCACACTCATAATATCAATTGCTAGTTTAGCTTTTATTATAAGTTTATTTTTTCAGTTAATTCTTGGTGCCTCAAAATGGAAAAATGACATTACTTCTCAAATGAAAATGTTTATTTATTTAGAAGATTCCTTAGATATCAATCAGATAAAAACGCTTGTTTTACAATTCCAAAAAATGCCCTATTTAAATAAAATAAATGGTAAATCAGACATCGAATTTAAAAGTAAAAATAAAACAGCTAATGAATTTAGTTTAAAAAATAATGAAGATTTCGAAGATTTACTTGGAGACAATAACCCATTTAAAAATTTATTGATTATCGGCATAATCGATGAATTTAAAAATGAAACTGAATTTAATATACTTTCAAAGAATCTTTCAAAAATCGATGGAGTGTATGAAGTAACATTTCCCAATAGATACGTATCAACATTGATAAAAAAAATAAATCAAATTTCATATTTTTTATTTTTCATTTTATTTAGTGTATGTGTGTTTGTTTACTTACAAATATCCAATTTTGTTAAAATTAATATTCATGCTAACCGCATTTTAATTAAATCCATGCAATTATTAGGTTCTACTAACAATTACATCAGAAAGCCATATTTAATTGCATCGTTAATGCAAGGAATAATTGGTGGTACCATAGGTGCCCTAATGGCTTACGTTTTAATCTATTATTTTTCAAATTCAATTCCTGAGCTAAAAGGGATGATTGAAGAAAATAATATGCAAATTCTTTCATTTGTCATATGCACCTTATTTTGTTGTTTATTTAGTTTAATAGCCACCAACTTTTCACTTAATTCAAAATTGAAAACTAGTATTTCAAATCTAATTTAGCCATGGAAAAATCAAGAAAATTCCCATTAGATTCAAAACGTATCTATATATTAATCACAGGTATTATCATTATGGTCATTGGATTATTCATCATGACTTTAGATAAGGAACCCTTTGGATTTGGTTTGTTAGGTATTACGTTAGGCCCTATAATTGTACTCATTGGCGTATTTATACCTATTTATTCTTTATTTAATTTCAAAAAATAATGTTAGAAACATTTCAGACCATTATTTTAGGGATTACAGAAGGAATTACAGAATTTTTGCCAATTTCATCTACAGCACATTTAATAATGGGCAGGTATTTATTAAGCATAAATTCTTCTGAATTTTTAAATTTTTTTATCATATTTATACAATTAGGTGCGATTAGTGCAGTTCCAATTCTTTATTATAAAAGATTAATTTCCGGAATAAACATTTACCTATATTTAATTACGTCTTTCATTCCTGCTATTATTTTTGGTTTATTATTAGATGACTTGATGGAATCTATATTTGAAGGATATTGGTTTATTGCTATATCTTGGATTATAGGAGGAGTTGTTTTGATTAAATTTGAAGATTGGGTAAAGGAAAGTGCAAGTGACCATGAAATTATTAAAATTACCTATTTGCAATCATTTAAAATTGGACTATATCAATGCTTAGCGATGATTCCAGGAGTATCAAGATCTGGCGCCACCATTATAGGGGGCCGATTAAGTGGATTAACTTCAAAATCAGCCATTGAATATTCATTTTTGCTCGGTATACCAACAATTTTAGGAGCAAATGCTAAAAAAATATTAGATTATAAAGATCATGTTAATGAGTACTTATTTGGCAAATATTCTTATCAATTATACTTAGGCTATGTAATTAGTTTTATTGTTGCATTGTTCACTATTAAATGGATGGTGGCTATTGTTCATAGATACGGATTTAAGTATTTTGGATATTATAGAGTTATCATCGGAATCAGTTTAATTATATATTTATCTTGGAAATAGCACCTGTTGAAGATAAATTTTATCTGATAAATAAACCAAAATTTTGGACTTCATTTGATGTAGTCAAAAAATTAAAAAATCTAGGCCAATTCAAAAAAATTGGACATGCTGGAACCTTGGATCCCCTAGCCACTGGTTTGTTAATTTTGTGTGTGGGTAAATACACAAAAAAGATAGATTACTTTCAAGAATTACCTAAAACCTATGAAGGGTCATTCATATTAGGGAAAACAACACCATCCATCGATTTAGAAACTGAAGTAGATCAAGAATATCCAATAGCTCATATAACCATAGAAAACATCTTAACTTGTGCAAGTTCTTTTATTGGGTATTCTCAACAACTACCACCCATATATTCAGCTGTCAAATTAAATGGAGAAAGACTATATAAACATGCCAGAGCAGGTATAAAGGAGGCTGAATTACAAATAAAATGGCGAGAAATCAATGTGTATACATTTGATATATTGGAAATAGCCATGCCAGAAGTAAAATTTAAAATAGCTTGTACTAAAGGTACTTATATAAGGAGCATTGTCAGAGATTTTGGACAGAAGCTAAATTCAGGCGCATATTTAAATTCACTTATAAGAACTCAAATAGGTGAATATTCAGTTGAAAATTCGATGTCAATTGAAAATTTCAAAGTAGAAAATCATGAAGTTATATAGAAGTTTTAAAAATATAAGTACTATTAAAAATTCTGTAGTATCAGTCGGCATGTTTGATGGAGTTCATGTGGGACATTCTTCAGTCATAAATCGAGTAATTGCAATTGCAAAAGAAAAAAAAATAAAATCAATTATTATAACTTTTTCAAATTCACCTGCTTCCTATTTTTCAAAAGATATCATAGATCTTCAAATTACTAATAGTAAAGAAAAAATAGAATTATTTAAAAAAACCGAATTAGACTATTTATTTGTTGTAGAATTCAATGAATATATAGCTAATTTAATTCTATCTAGATTTATTAACGAAATTCTTATTTCAGTATTTAAAGTAAATTATATTGTTTTTGGATATGATAATCATTTTGGCAAAAATAGAGAGGGTACGTATGAGTATATAAATGAAAACTTTAAAGATATAAAAGCCGAATTGATTATAGCATCAAAAGAAGATAAGAAAACAATTAGTTCAACTAGAATAAAAGAAGCAATACTAAATGGAGATATCATTAATGCAAACAAATTACTAGGACATACATTTACGATTAGTGGTAAAGTAGTTAAAGGTATGCAATTAGGAAGAAAATTAGGCTTTCCTACAGCCAATATTGCATATAACAGT
The DNA here is from genome assembly GCA_945906795.1 of Spirosoma fluviale. Classification (GTDB taxonomy): domain Bacteria; phylum Bacteroidota; class Bacteroidia; order Cytophagales; family Spirosomataceae; genus Aquirufa; species Aquirufa fluvialis_F. Next base: position 48,368 of record CAMDRO010000001.1, on the reverse strand, counting down.
CTTGAGAAAATTATTCCTAAAAATGGAGTTTATTATACCATAACAAAAATCAAAGACAAAGAACATGTAAGTATTACTAATATAGGAACTAAACCAAGTGTTCAAAAGTCAAGTACGATATCCATAGAAACACACATATTAGACTATAATCAATCTGTGTATGGTCAAAATATATCTATAATTTTTTATGATAGGATTAGAAATGAAATCAAATTCAATAAAATTCAAGATTTAATTGATCAAATTACTAAAGATATAGAAATTGTTCGTAAGCTAAATAGTTTGCAAATAACTACCTAGAAACTTAATTTCATCTCCCCTCTTTAAAATAACCTCTTTTATTGGATCCTCAAGTATATTCCCTTCTATGTCAATAAAGAACCAAAACTTAAAATCTTTGGTGTCTTTGAATGGCCTTGATTCAATTTTCAACAAATTGACTCCATAGGATTCAAAATCTTGTAAAAGCCCCAATAAAGCCCCAGGCTTATCATCATTTTTTAATTTAACTGCAAGCGTAGTTTTATCCTTTTTAGACAATTTAAGATTATCAACTTTGGAAAGAATATAAAACCTAGTTTGATTAGACTCATTATCTTGAATGTTATCAAATAGTATAGGGACATTATAAATTTTTGCTGCAATATGAGAACATAAGGCTGCTGCTCCATTTTCTTCACTGGCCAATTTAGCAGCTTGGGAAGTGGATTCTAATTGAGTGAAAAAATCTACTTGCTTACTTCCAAAATAATCATTCAAGAATCCTTTACATTGATTGAATGCTATGTCTTTTGAATATATTTTAGTAATATCATTAAAATGATTAACTTTTGTTGCAATACAAAAATTAACAGGAATGATGATTTCTGCAATGATGAAAAGGTTCTTTTCATTTAATAAATCCATGGTTTCTTTCACCATGCCTTCTTGATTATTTTCAATGGGTACAATACCATATTTTACTCTACCTGTTTCTACGGATTCAAAAACAGATTTAATGTTGGGCAATGAAACATATTCTGCAATAGCACCAAACCGATTTTCGGCTGCTTGATGAGTAAAACTACCTTCAGGCCCTAAGTATGAAATTAATTCTGGCAATTCAAGATTACGAGAAACACCAAATATTTCTAAATAAATTGCTTCGACGGCAGATTTTGTCAATTTTCCAAGATCGTGACTAATCAACCGTTCAATGATTTCTTTTTCACGGTCAGGATGGTATATAACAGTATTGTTATTTCGTTTTAATTGGCCAACTAAATCGACAATATCCATCCGTTTTTTCAATAATTCTAAAATAGAATCATCTATTTCATCAATTTTATTTCTTAATGTGATAAGTTCATTCATAAATAAAAGGCTATTATTCAATAAAATAACTAAATAGAAATCAGTTAATTATTCTGATTATTTAAATTTGCTTTTTTCTCTTCTGCTAATTCCAATCGCTTCAATTTATTTATTTTAGTATATTGAGAGTTGACCCCATTTACTTTAGAAATATTTCTAGATAAAAAATAAGCTACTAAACAATATAAGATGAAAAATAAAAAATATAGAATAAAATTCATATTGTTTGAAAATTGGTCAGAAAATTCACTATAAAAGTAAATAGCTAATAAATTAAAAACTAAAAAAATAATAGTCGAATTCCAATGACTCAATCCTCGATCCAATAAAATATGATGGAAATGATTTCTATCACCTTTAAATGGAGATTTACCTGAAAATAATCGAAGTGAAAACATTCTTAATGTATCAAATAAGGGCAATATTAATATAACCATTACGATCAAAGGCGCGTCATTTTCTAACCTTGAATCATATGCATATGAACTATTGATTGTAATATATTTTATAGAAAAAAAAGAAATGAGAAAACCTAAAATTAAAGAACCGGTATCACCCATGAATATTTTATTTTTTATTGAAAAATTATATCTTAAAAAACCAAGCAACGAACCACCAAGAGATACTGATAAAATCACATAAGCATATAAACTAAGTTTATAAAAAAGAATAGCAAAACAAATAGATGCTAAAAATCCAAAAGATCCAGCTAAGCCATCAATCCCATCAATTAAATTGACAGCATTAGTTAAAACAATAAATATAAAAGTAGTTAATACAACACCTGGTAAATATGAAATTGAATTATATCCTAGAAGTCCATATAAATTAGTGATTCTCAAATCACCCAGTGTAATTAATAATAAAGAAGCAGCAATTTGAATTAAAATCTTCTTTTGGGGAGACAGAATTAATATATCATCTTTTATTCCTAAAAAAAACAAAATGATTAAAGAAGAAACAGCTAAATGAATTTCATTACCCTCAGAAGGAATTTTCCACAAAAAATAACTAATTAAGGTAGCAGCAAAAATAGCGACACCACCTAAGGTAGGAGTTAATTCTTCATGAGAACTCCGAATATCTATTTCTGCCATTAAATCTTTTAACTTTGAAATATTAATAATGACGGGTATCGCAGTAATTGTAATTACCATTGAAACAATAAATGATATAACAATTTGAAACTCTACTTGACTAAATAACGATATAAATTGTTTCATTTTATAATACGATTTTTAATATGAACTGCGGGATTACCACGATAAATTGAATATGATTTTAAATCTTCTAATGCCATTGAATGAATAGCCAAAATGGCATGTGAGTGAATAGTTATTCCTCCTACTACAATAGATTTAGCGCAAACCCAAACCCCTTCTTCAATTGTTATTGGTTTGGAGATTAGTTCAAAATATTCACTTGAATAATTATGATTTCCGGTAATTAATAAAGCACCTTGTGATATGCACACATTATTTCCTATGTTAACTTCAGAAATATTGTCAATCCAAACAGATTCACCTAACCAAACTGCATTACCTAAGGTTAACATCCAAGGAAACTTTATTTTAACCCATGGTTTAATGACAACTTTATCGCCAATTTTACCTCCAAAAAATTTGAGAATAAGTACTTTAAAATTGTTAGGATAAGGGATATTTGTTAAGAAAAAAATATTGGAAATTAATAACCAAAAAGCGTACCGAATTTTTTGGAAAATTCCAGGAGAAACTTCATCTTTAAAGTTATCAAAATCAATTACTTTATTTCCCATCTATTTTATTTAATTCTACTTTAATATTTTCCTTATTGAAATCATGCAAGCGTTCAAATTCATAAACTTTCACATCAACTAAATAACGATACCAAAAGACTTGTAATACATTCCAAATAAATCCAGGGACTCCATCCAATACCCCAAGTTTCAAAAAATAAGAATAAAAAAATAATAAGAATGACCTAAAAAAAATAGGAGCTTTATTATAAAAAAATTTTAAAATATAAATAAAATAATCAATTGAATAATAATCGCCTCTAAAAGAATTAATATAGTCTAAATGTTTGAATTTTAAAATTTCTAAAGCTTCACGATTTGAGTAATTATTATGCTTATTTGTCCACCAAGTCAAATTATTTAAATTATAGTCGATGATAATATTTTGCAATCTTGCCGTTTTTTCATCAGTAACAATAATTTTTTCGTCCATCAACTTATCATCGCAAATCCCCTTTCCCCTTTTCCATAATCGAAGCAACCATACAGGGTTAATATTGCCATAATTTAATATTTTGTTTAAAAATTTTACTTTACGCTTAATATAAAATCCTGACCATTTAGAATTAATATCTAACAATTTAGAAGTTTTAATCTCATTGATCAATTCAATGGACAATATCTCATCACAGTCTACTCGTAAAATATAATTTGTATAAAAAGGAAAACTATTTATAGCAAAATTAAGCTGATTAGAATGATTTATGAATCTATTTTGAATAAATTTAATATCATATTCATTTAAAATATCAAGTGTTTTATCAGTTGAAAAAGAGTCTATCACATAAATATTAGACGTGAGTAAAAGTAAATTATCTAAACAACGTTTTAGATGAATTTCTTCATTATAAACCAATAAGATAACACCTATATTATTATTTAACATCACTTAAAATAATTTCCTTGTAATATCTATTAGCAATATCATCTATTTGATAATTCTCTAAAAAAAAACTACGACTATTTTTTTTTAATAAAATGTTTAAATCTATATTATTTATTAAAAGAGACATTTTTTCTTCTAAAGATTTTATATTTAAATCACATATAAGAGCTGCATTGTCTTTTAAAGCCTCATCACTAAAACCAATATTTTTACTAAAAATACAAGCTTTTCCGTAAGAAATTGCTTCTAAGGCAGCTATAGAAAAACCTTCCGAATGAGAAGGAAGCAAAAAAGAATCAACTTGACTAAATAAATATGTTTTTTCTTCAGAAATCACAGAAGGTAAAACTAAAATATTTGAATGTCTAAATCTGTTTTTTAGTTCTTCAAACGCTATTTGATAGTTATCTATTGGCCCGGCAATAATCAATTTAATGTTGTTAGAACTATATTTTTTAACTAAGGAAAAAAAAGCTTCAAAAATCAAATCAATACCTTTCTTTTTGTTAATTCGGCCTAAGTATAAAAATGTATATTCTGAATCAGATAAAAAAACATCAATTGATTTTTTAAAATTTTCACTGGGGATAATTAGAGAATTCTTTGAAATTGGATCCTGAATCCCATTAGGTATAAACTTAATTTTGTTTTTAAATTGAGGAAATATATTTTTTAATAAAATTTCTTCTTGGGAACTTATTGCATGTATGATCGCAGCTTTTTTAAAACAATATTTTTGAAAAATAAACCAATACAAACTTTTTTTAAATATTGACCTTTTAAAAACATACGGATCTAAAAAACCATGTATTGTTAAGATTAACCTCGTTCTCTTATTTAAAAATAATGCCAATATAGAACCAAAATTCCATAGACCATGAACAACAACAAAATCATATCGGTATGCATATTTTTTAAACCAAAAAAAAGATTTAATGGAAAAATCAGGAATGATTTGAGACAGTAAAGACTTTTTAAAAACAAAAATTCTTTGGCCAGGATAATTTGAATATAATGAATGATCAGAAGCTATTGTCGACGTAATATCAGCATCTACAAGGCTCTTAAAAGAATTAGATAGATTAAAGATAACACTAGGTGGACCTCCAATCTCCCAGGAATATGAGCAAATATGAAGTATTTTAAACTTTTGGTTAACTATCATACTACCTTTTTAAATGACAGATACTGCTCACTACTTAGTCTATTTGGTTCAAAAATATGATTAGTTGACTTAATATGGGAAATAAATTGAGCTCTTAAATTTAAATAATAATTTATAAAAAAAGTAAGATCAATATCCGGCAGAGATAAGGAAAAATCTTGTAAAACAATTCCATTAAAATCATTGATTACTAAATCATTTGCACAACCACAAAACTTAGAACATATAACAGGAACATTATAGAAAAAAGCTTCATTCGCAACCATTCCCCAAGGTTCAAAGTATGATGGCAAAATCAAGCCTAAAGATTTAGAATAATATTCACCCAAATTATCCCATTTAACACTCCCTATTAACTGAATATTAGTCAAATTTTTCATGCTAATTTCAGAATTAAATTTATCAAATTCGGGACCATCACCAACTATTTTGATTTTAATTTCCGAATTAATATTTTTTAAATTTATAGCTAATTGAATTAAAAATTCTATGTTTTTCTCAGAAGAAATTCGTCCAACAAAAAGGAAATATTTATCGTATTGATTATAATTAATTATAGATAGCCGATCAAGCCTTTCGGAATCGAATGAGTTTAAAAATGAAAGAATTTTGACTTTGTCAACTTTATGACGAAACAAAAAATCATTAGAATTCAAACCATAACTAAAAAAATAATCTGTCAAATAAAAAATTAAAACTTTATATGCTTTTTTTATACTATATAAAATATCGAAAATTTCTGATTGTTTATGGTAGACAGATTCATTAGTTATGATTGTTTTTATTTTTAAAAATCTACAAATCATAAGAATAAATAAAGTACCAGGTTCTGAATAACCGGTTAAATTAACCACTTCTGGTTTATACTGATATATATGCTTAAGCCATTTAAAAGTTGTAACAAATGAATTAGTGGATTCTAAATATTTATTATTTAATAGGGCGAATTTATAGCTATAATTAAAATTATTTATATCGAAATCCATTAAACTCTTACGTGATTTTTCACAAATACTTGTTTGCAATACTAATAATTCGTCACCATTTTGGATGCAAAAATTATTAATTTTTTCAAATACAATAGATTTATATTGACTCCAAAGTTGATTATGTAAAATTAAAATTTTCATAATCAGTCCGTTTTCAATTTGAAAATAGACAAATCATTTTCAAAAAATCGAATAAAAATAAGATACGAAGACCAAAATGAAAAATCTAAAGGCCTGCCACTTGTAAAGGAGGCTATAAATAACTGAAAAGCCATAAACCCAAGGAATATCTGAAATATATTATATGAAAAAATAGACCTTATTGCAAATTTGATTATGTAAAAGCTAAAAACTATATAAATAACAAAACTTAAAACGCCAAAATCAATTAATACCTCAAGAAATGGAATATCCAAATATAGAAATCTATATCCTCCTCCAAATAACAAAATTTCAGGACTTTGTTGAATTATTTTAATTAAATGTTCTAAAGTAAATACTCGGGTCATTGCTGAGGCATCCTGAGAAACTTTACCCATTGAAAATGCTGTTTTTATAGCACTAAGAAACATTTCATTAGAATGTGATAAAACATTAGAAATGACATCTAAAATAAAAAACTTTTCATTAATAATTAAAAATACGATTAGTAAAATAAAATAAAATAAATATGATGGGTAATTAACTTTTGGGGATAATGTTAATTTATTGTTTTTAGAAAAAAACAAAAGTGGTATTAAAATTAGGGCAAAAGACAAAAATATTGACCGAGTCTGAGTAAGAAAAATAACTATTACGCTTAACCATAAATTAACATGTGAAAAAAATTGAGTAAAAAAATTAGAGATGAATTTATTAGGAATATTTCTAAATTTTATGATTAAAATTGAAATAATAAAACCAGCAAATCCATTTTTCGCATAAACATAAGGATTACCTGTAAAATCATTAGAACCAAATTGAACTGTAGCTCTAACACCAAAAGAATAAAGCGGATTATTATAAATTGAAAATAACAAACATAAATTAACAATTAGCGTAAAAATAAAAATCCAAAAGGGTAATATTTCTTTTATTTCATTATCAGTTTTTAACAAATAAAAAAAAAATAATAAAATTAATAGTAAACTAGAACAATCTAAAGAAAAACTCTGCCTTTCAAAATTATACAAAAATAAATAGAGCTGTGAAATAAGAAAAAATATTCCGCCAAATAGCAACAAATGCAAATTAGGTAAGAAACCTGATTTGTTATTCACGGAAATCAGCATCATTAAAATACCAAGTCCATAAAACGAACCAGTAAATATAAACCCAGCCACATTCGGCATAACCAAAGACTTAATAAAATAAATGAGAGGAGGCCCCATCCATAGTAATAAAATTCCAATGCTATTAATCGATAAAAGAAACTTTTTCCAAGACACTACTTATAATTTTATATTTATTCTTCAAGAAGAATAAAATAGCTGAAAAAAATTATTTGAAGTGATTCCGTTTGGATTCGAACCAAAGACCTACTGCTTAGAAGGCAGTTGCTCTATCCAACTGAGCTACGGAACCAATAAATAAAAAGTCAATTTATTTAAATGTGATTAACACTCCTAAATAAATTGACTAAGTCGGGGTGGCAGGATTCGAACCTACGACCTCTTGGTCCCAAACCAAGCGCGATACCGGGCTACGCTACACCCCGAAAAATTTGTGCGGAGAGAGAGGGATTCGAACCCTCGGTACCGTTGCCAGTACGACAGTTTAGCAAACTGTTCCTTTCGGCCTCTCAGGCATCTCTCCTAGCCTTTAAGAGAGCACAAAAATAAGAAAAATATTTATATTTCTATAACCTAATACCAATTATTTTGCCAAATCAAAAGTTGAAACTGCTTTACCTTCTAATATAGTATGGCCCATCAAAAAAGAATCCATATTTCTAGCTGCTTCTCTACCTTCCGAAATACCCCATACAACCAAAGATTGTCCTCGACGAGCATCACCAGCTACAAAAATTTTATCTTGACTTGTTTGAAACGTAGAATCAGCTTTAATATTACCACATTCGTCTAGCGATACTTCTAGCGAAGTTAACTCTTTGATTAAATGACCATGATCAGTATGTAAAAATCCAGCAGCAACTAAAGCTAACTCACATGGTATTTCTCTATGATTAATAACTTTATTGATCATCTTTCCATCTCGAACTTCATATACAATATCACCGATATATAAACCTTTCAATTGACCATTCTCATCTTTGATAAATTCTTCCAAGGAAATTGACCACAACCGATCTACACCTTCATCATGTGAGGTGGACGTCCTTAACATATTAGGCCAATTAGGCCATGGCGTATTATCAGACCTCTCAGATGAAGGCTTTGGCATAACTTCTATTTGAGTGATTGATTTTGCCTTATGCCGATTAGAAGTTCCAACACAATCTGAACCCGTATCACCACCACCTATGACAACTACATTTTTGCCATTTGCTAAAATATCTGAAACAACGTAAGGTTCGCCTTTATGATTATGTAAAAGAGAAATATTCGCAACGCGTTTATTTTGTTGAGATAAAAATTCCATTGCGGGGTAAATGCCTATAGCATCATTCCCCTTAGATTGAATAACACGCGGAGTAGTAGAACCCGTTGCGATCAAAATAGCATCAAAATCTGATAGTAATTTAGACAATTTTATTTCTGATCCGATTTGAACATTCGTTTCAAACATAATGCCTTCCTTTACCATCAGATCAACTCGTCTTGTAACAATATTTTTATCCAATTTAAAATCAGGTATTCCATAGCGCAACAATCCACCAATTTGATCTGCGCGTTCATAAACTTTTACACTATGACCTGCTTTATTCAATTGGCTAGCTGCTGCTAATCCAGCAGGACCTGAACCAATGATAGCAATATTCTTCCCCGTACGCTTAGCTGGAACCTGAGGTTGAACCCAGCCTTCTGAAAAAGCCTTTTCTATAATTGATTTTTCAATTAATTCAATGGCGACCGCAGGTTTATTGATACCTAATACGCAAGATGATTCACACGGTGCTGGACAAATCCGTCCAGTAAATTCCGGGAAATTATTGGTACTAGCTAGAATTTCATATGCATATTTCCAATTTTCTTCATAAACAGCATCATTAAATTCAGGAATTATATTCCCCAAAGGACAACCATTATGACAAAATGGCGTTCCACAATCCATACACCTACTTGCTTGTTCTATTGTTTCTAAAGGAGTAGGAATTAATTCAATTTCTAAATAATCATTAATCCTGTCACTAATTGGCCTTTTGGTAGCAACTTTTCTATCCACTTCTAAAAATCCTGTTGGCTTGCCCATTTCCTCTATTTTTTTAATTCTATTTGAATATCTGTATAAACCCTATTTTTATCATTCATCACATCCGTAATACTTAATTTTCTTACAGATAAAGCATTTCGATAATCCGTTGGCATAACTTTTTTAAATTGATTCGAAATGGAATCGAAATTATCTAATACTAATTTACCTTTAATTGAATGAGTGAATTCAATATGTTTTTGTAAAAACATTCTGATAATTACTTTATCTTCTTGACTTAAATCCGTTATTTCAACCATTTCACGATTAACCTTAGACTCAAAATCATTTTTTTCATCCAGGACATATGCCACTCCACCTGACATTCCAGCACCAAAATTACGACCTATTTTTCCTAATATAATAACAATACCTCCTGTCATATATTCACAGCCATGATCTCCAATCCCTTCAACGACTATTTTAGCCCCTGAATTCCTTACACAAAAGCGTTCACCTGCCATTCCAGCTAAATACGCTTCTCCAGAAGTAGCTCCATAAAAAGAAACATTTCCTACAATGGAATTTTCTGATGCTACAAAGGTTGAATTTCTAAAAGGATAAGCTATGATCGTTGATCCACACATCCCTTTTCCAATATAATCATTTGAATCACCTTCAATTTCTAACTTTAATCCCTTAACAGAAAAAGCCCCAAAAGACTGACCTGCTGTTCCACTAAACTTGAAATGAATTAGATCTGATTTTAACCCCTTTTCTCCGTATTTTTTAGTTATTTCATTGGATATAATCGTACCGACTGTACGATTAACATTTATAATAGGTAGTTCTGCATACGTTTCTTTTTGATTAAGTAAAGAATCTTTTGCTAAGTCTAATAATTTCCAATCCAACTGATCTTCCATTCCATGATCTTGCTCTTCGGATTTATATACAGCTACAGAAGGATCAAGATTACCATATGATAAAATAGGAGAAAGATCAAGGTTTTTATATTTCCAATGTGAAGAAACATCTCGCATCTCTAAAAGATCTACTCGACCCACCATATCATTAATTTTTCTGAAACCCAATTCAGCCATAATTTCACGTAATTCCTCCGCTAAAAAATAAAATAAATGCACGACATGATCTGGATTTCCAGTATACAATGCTCTTAAATCAGGATTTTGAGTAGCAACACCTACCGGACATGTGTTTAGATGACATTTTCTCATCATAATACAACCCGCCGTAACTAATGCAGCCGTTGCCACCCCAAATTCTTCTGCTCCTAACAAAGCAGCAATAGCTATATCTCGACCGGTTTTAATTTGACCATCAGTTTGTATTGTTACCCGGCCACGTAATTTATTTTTTACTAAAGTCTGATGTGTCTCTGCTAAACCTAATTCCCAAGGTAAACCAGCGTGGCGTATTGAGGACAAAGGTGACGCTCCAGTTCCACCATCATAACCTGAAATTAATATATGATCCGCATGAGCTTTCGCCACACCAGCTGCAATAGTACCCACCCCTGCCTCAGAAACTAATTTGACAGAAATCCTAGCTTCTCTATTCGCATTTTTTAAATCAAAAATCAATTGAGCTAAATCTTCAATGGAATAAATATCATGATGCGGAGGAGGAGATATTAAACCAACACCAGGTGTGGAATGCCTCGTTTTACCAATCCAATCATCTATCTTATAACCAGGTAATTGTCCACCTTCACCAGGTTTTGCTCCCTGAGCCATTTTTATTTGTAACTCAGTCGCATTCGTCAAATAATTCATAGTAACCCCAAATCTACCTGATGCCACTTGTTTAATACTAGAATTCATCGAATCACCATTTGGCAATTTTTTAAACCTTATTGGATCTTCTCCCCCCTCACCTGTATTGGATTTACCCCCAATTCGATTCATAGCGATGGCCAACGTAGTGTGAGCCTCATAAGAAATGGAACCAAAAGACATGGCCCCCGTGGCAAAACGTTTTAAAATACCTTCAACAGGCTCTACTTCATTAATTGAAATGGATTGAGAACTTTTAAATTTCAACAAACCCCTTAACGTAATTGCTTTATTTACTTGATCATCAATTAGTTGGGAGTATTTTTTAAAAACTGAATAGTCATTTAACTTAGTCGCCTGTTGTAACAGATGAATAGTATGAGGATTAAATAAATGCTCCTCTCCTCTTTGCTTCCATTGATAAATTCCTCCTACCTCTAATTTGGGATTGATTGATTTTAAAACTTCATAACCCGATTCGTGTTTAATTAATGCTTCTTTAGCCAATGTATCTAAGTCTACTCCTTCAATACGAGAAATAGAACCCGTAAAATACATATTAACTACGGAATGATCTAAACCTAAAATCTCAAAAATTTGGGCTCCTTGATAGGACTGTAAAGTGGAAATACCCATTTTTGAAAAAATCTTCAATAACTCACCATTAACCGCTTTTATATAATTATACTCTAATTTTTCATAGGACAAATTGGCATCGACTAATTTGTTCTCCTTCATTGACTTTATAGTCTCAAAAGCCATATAAGGATTAACAGCAGAAGCTCCATAACCAATTAAAGTAGCAAAATGATGTGTTTCCCACACATCTCCAGCTTCCAATATAATACCTACTTTTGCGCGTTTCTTAACCCTAATTAAATGATTATGCACGGCGCCTAAAGCTAATAAAGAAGGTATAGGAGCATGAGATGAATCAATGCCTCGATCGGTAAGAAGAATAATTGAGTAGCCATCATCTACAGCATCTTCTGCATAGTGACAGATCCTATCCAACGCTTTTTTAAGCACACCGGATTCATTGGATGCTCTAAAAGTCATGTGAATTGACTTTGTCTGAAATTTTTCGTGATCAATCCAGCGAATTTTCTCAACTTCCTTATTGCGCAAAACAGGCTGTTGTATTTCTATTTGTTTACAATGGCTTGGACTTTCTTCTAGCAAATTAGATAATCCTCCAATGTCAGTCAATAATGACATAACCATTCTCTCACGTATTGGATCAATTGGCGGATTGGTTACTTGGGCAAATAGTTGTTTAAAATAACTAGAAATATGTTGCGCTTTATCAGACAAAACAGCTAATGGCGTGTCAATTCCCATTGAGCCTAATGCTTCCTTACCCGTTTCAGCCATTTGAGTTAATACAATCCGAATGTCCTCCGTTGTAAAACCAAAAATCTGCTGCCTCGAAATAACTTCATTCGATTTTGGCTGTCTATATTCACTCCCTGCTTCAGGTAAATCTTCTACACGAATTTTGTTTTCACGCAACCACTGGCCATAAGGTTGTTGTTGGCAAATAACTTCTTTAAGTTCATCATCTGGAACAATGCGCCCCTGCTCCATATCGACTACAAACATTTTACCTGGTTGCAAACGACCCTTGGAAACAATTGTAGAGGGGTCTAAGTCCAATACACCGGCCTCAGATGCCATAATAACATGATCGTCACTCGTAACCCAAAATCTTGAAGGTCTTAAACCGTTCCTATCTAAGGTGGCGCCAATGAGCTTTCCATCCGTAAATGAAATACTTGCAGGACCATCCCAAGGTTCCATCATAGCTGCATGGTATTCATAAAAATCTTTCTTGTAAGATTCCATGGATTCATTTCCATCCCAAGCTTCAGGAATAAGCATCATCATAACATGAGGCAAAGACCGACCACTTAGATATAACATTTCAATCGCATTATCTAAAATTGCTGAATCAGATTGTCCTAGATTACAAATAGGTAAAATCATATCTAATTCCTCTTGCGAAAAATATTGACTAGAAAACAAAGCTGATTGCGCTTGCATCCAAGATGAATTGCCTTTAACCGTATTTATTTCACCATTATGCGCTATGAAGCGAAAAGGTTGGGCCAACTTCCATTCCGGAAAAGTATTTGTTGAGAAACGAGAATGCACAATGGCTAAAGCCGACGTGAAATTGTCTTGAAACAAATCAATAAAATATCCTGGGACCTGCATGGTTGTTAACATGCCTTTATAAATAATGGTCCGACATGACATGGAAGCAAAATAAAATTTATTTTCCAGGCCACGAATTGTTTCATTCAATAAATTTGATACATATTGCCTAAATACATAAAGCTTACGTTCAAATTCTATTTCAGTCTTACAAGTAACAGGTTTGTCAATAAATATTTGGTATATATTGGGTTCAGAATCACCTGAATCGGCACCTAAAATTTCATTGTTGTTTACTGGCACCAAACGATAACCTAAAATAGACAATCCTAACTTTTTGGCTTTACGCTCGATTACCTCTTTACATTCATTAATCAATGTATCATTTTTAGGAAAAAAAGCCATTCCAACACCGTAATTTCCAAGCGAAGGCAATGAAAACTTTAATTTACGCGATTCTTCCAAGAAAAATTCATGAGGTATTTGAATTAACACTCCTGCACCATCTCCTGAGTTGGGATCACATCCACAAGCTCCTCGATGATCCATTCGAATCAACATTTTTATGGCATCTTGAACAATTCTATGTGATTTGATTCCTTTTAAGCTGGCGACAAAACCTATACCACAAGCATCATGCTCAAATTCTTTACGATACAATCCTTGTCCAGCTCCCGTAGTCTCCATAATAAAATATAATTATTCCTATAAATAAAAAAATAAAACCAATTGTAAAAAATAGGTAACTACTAAAGTTTAAAATATTAATTACACGCATATCAAATTTAATCAAAAATTAATTTGGCCTATATCAATATTAACAAAATATTCTTCTGCGAATCAAATATCAAAAATGAAGAATAAATAATCTTCTAAGAATCCTATTTATTAATAATCGTCTGATTCACTTTCTGAAAAACCACCTTCAAATTCCTGCTCCTCATCATCGGAATCTTGAAAATCATTTTCTAAATCATTTAAATAAATAGCGTCTACAGCATCTTTAATTGTATTTAATAAGGTAAAGTCTTCGATTTTAGCTAAGTCTAAACGGTCTTGAATTTCTTCATTTTGGGTGACTACTGCAAATAAGCCCATTTCATTAGTGCAAATTTTGGTGCCCTTTCGTATGCAGCTAACTCCAAAACCATCTATTTCTGTTACATCGTTTACATTCAAAATCATATTAGCAAATTCCTTTTTGAATAAATGACGTATGGCTAACTCAAGTTCTTCTACATTAGTTTGAGTTAAGCTAATTTCATTCCAAGTAATGATTGCATAACTTTCATTTTGCTCTAAACTATAAAATGGATGACTAGACATGACTTAAAAATAAATTTACATTATTAAAAATTCGATTGTGTATATCGTTTTGATCTTCTTTTTGGAATGCTAATCCAGTAATTTCTGTATATAAAAGAATATACCTGTCAGAAATTTCCTGGATAAATTCATTGGTCAATAAAGGAATTTGTTGGCCCTCTTTACCTTGAAAATTATTTTTAATCAACCATTCTCTGACAAATTCTTTAGATAATTGTTTTTGAGGCAAACCTTTAGAGAATAAATCTTCATAAGGTTCTAAATAAAAATAACGAGACGAATCTGGTGTATGAATTTCATCCATCAGCATGATGTTATTGTCATATAATCCGAATTCATATTTAGTATCAACTAAAATAAGGTTTTTATCCAAAGCCATTTGTTGGCCTCTTTTAAAAAGCAAATGAGTTTTTTCGATCAATTGTCCCAAAAGGCCTTCTGATACAATATTTTGCTTAACTATTTCATCTAAAGAAATATCTTGATCATGTCCTTCATGCGCTTTTGTAGTGGGCGTAATGATGGGTGAAGGCAAAACCTGATTTTCTTTTAACCCATCTGGCAAAACCACGCCACAAACCACTCTTTTACCTGATGAATATTCTCTCCAAAGATGTCCTACCATATAATTTCTTATAACCATTTCAATGGGAATGGGAATACATTTAAAACCATATGATGCATTAGCATCTGGCGTAGAAATCAGCCAATTAGGTACGATATCTCGAGTAGCCTGTAAAAAATAGCTGGCAATTTGGTTTAAAACTTGGCCCTTGAATGGAATTAATCGGGGCAATACCACATCAAAAGCAGAAATACGATCGGAAGTAATCATTAATAAATGATCACCAATACCATATACATCACGAACCTTACCACGATAGAAGGACGTTTGATTTACAAATTTGTACTCTTTTGACATTTAATTTTTAATTAATAAGGTAGAAACTTTTCATTTTTTCGTAATAAATCTAGCATCAATTTAGAGTCCTTTGTGGTAAATGTTTTATTCACAACCCTGTTTTCATCCACTATAACATTCGAATTCTTTACTTTATTTTCAGAAATAAATGAAAACAATTCATATAATTTAGTCAATGTATCTTTTTCTGGATATAATTTCAAACCTTCTCTAAGTATCAATTTGGAACTTTCCGGATTATTATTTTGACTAAGAATTAAACTTTTAAATATATAATCATCAGAAGATTTCAAATTAGAATTAATAAAAGTGGAAGGTCGTTTAATTGACAAAAACACCTTCGTTTTGTAAATACTTTCATTTTTAAAAATATGCTTTTTTTCAATCAAATTAAGTAAGGAAAAAGCTCTATTATAATCTTTCGACAAAATAGATAAGTTGACATTATTTACTTCGCTATTAAAACTATAGCCCAACCCAGCACATAAATTCTGGTAGAATAATATTAAAATATAAAAAAAGGTCGAAAACAATATAATTTATTTTAAAACTTGAAACTTAAAAGAGGTATCAACAACTAATAAAAATAATAACAAAATTAATAAATATATGCTTAATTGATTAATTGAGAACCAATTTTCTCCAATCGATAAAAAATTATCTTTACTTGTTTCAAATTCTAGTAATTCATTTTGGCTTTTAACAAAGATTATTTCTCCTTTGAGCTTTATCGTTGAAAAATTACTAGGAATAAATTTTATGTTATAAATAGGGCGAGTTTTTTTAAAATCTATATGATTGATAAAATTAAGAAACACCTTATTGTTTGTTTGAGGTATAAGAACTCCTAAAGAGTCTGTAAGAGGATTAAAAACAGACAAAGAATAAAGTAGATCAGGCTCACTCTTTTGCACGATATTTGTTATCAAATTAATTTGAGTATCATTCATTCCATTAGGTTTAAAATCCTTACAAACTACTAAGATCTGCTTTACATGTTTATTAGAACTATTAATTGGAATAATATCTAGGTTAAATATAAAATAGAGAAAAGTGTTGAAAATTAACAGACGTAATAAAAATTTAAAAAAAAGCAGACCGGATAAAATAAATAATCTAGAAGATAAAATATAATACCGAATTAATATAAATGCGTAAAAAGTTATAAATAAAAAATTGCCCAGAAATAAGAACTTTAAAAAATTCATTCAATTAGCCTTTAAACAAATTAAAACATAATTAGTACTTTTACTTGAGTTTATAAATTTAAGCATGGAAATTCATAAAAGTAAACGATTAGATAATCTAAAATATGAAATTAGAGGACCTGTCTATGAAAAAGCTTTAATTCTTCAGAATCAAGGTTATAAAATTACATCATTAAATATTGGAAATCCTGCTACTTTCGGATTTGAAACTCCAGATGAAATTGTACATGATATCATTGTAAATATACGAAATGCGCAAGGTTATGTAGATTCTAGAGGATTATTTGCTGCCAGAAAGGCGGTCATGCAATATTATCAAAATAGAGGAGTAAAAAATATATTAATTGAAGACATATATATAGGCAATGGAGTCAGTGAATTAATCTCTTTAGTCATGATGGCTTTATTAAATACAGATGATGAGGTATTAATTCCTTCTCCAGATTATCCTCTTTGGACGACAGTTGTAGGACTGGCTGGGGGAAATGCCGTACATTATGAATGTACGGAAGAAGATGAGTGGAATCCAAATTTGGTAGATATTGAATCTAAAATCACTCCAAAAACAAGAGCACTCGTTCTAATAAATCCAAATAATCCAACAGGAGCTGTCTATTCTAAGCAAATTGTTGATGGTATTGTGAAAATGGCTGAAAAACATAAACTCATCTTATTTTCAGATGAAATATATGATAAAATAATTTATGATGATAGCGTTCATCATTCTGCTTCTGGCTTAAGTGATGACATTTTAATTGTGACCATGGGTGGTTTGTCAAAAAATTATCGTGCAGCAGGATTTAGAGGAGGTTGGATGATTTTAACAGGAGCTAAACACAAAGCGAAATCCTATATAGAGGGCTTAAATTTCCTGTTTAGCACTCGATTATGTGCCAATGTTATTACGCAATATGGGATACAAACTGCATTGGGAGGCTATCAATCAATAGATGATTTAGTTAACCAACCTAATGGCAGATTATACCGGCAAATGAATTTAGCCTATGAAAAACTTAATTCAATTCCAGGAGTTAGTTGCGTCAAACCTAAAGGAGCCCTCTATTTATTTCCAAAAATCGACTTGACACAATTTACCTTTGAAGATGACAATCATTTTGTCATGTCATTGTTGGAAGAACAAAAAATTCTAGTAGTAGGAGGCAGAGGTTTTAATTTTACCTCGAACAATTACTTTAGAATTGTTTTTTTACCTCATGTGGAACAACTGACCATCGCTTTAAATAAAATTGCGATTCATTTTGATAATTATAGAAGATGACATTCATCCAATTTTCAAGAAAACAAAAGTTATTTATTTTTCTTTTTGGAATTTTTCTTACTAATGCAATCATTGCAGAAATTATTGGGGTAAAAATAGTAAGTATCGAAAAATCCTTAGGGTTTGCTCCACTACAGATGATGACATTTTGGGGTGATAAATGGGATTTAAATCAAACAGCTGGAGCTTTAAATTGGCCATTAGTCTTTATAACCTCTGATATAATCAATGATTATTATGGGAAATCAGGTGTCAAATTTATCTCATATACCACGGCCTTCTTTATTGCTTTTGCTTTTTTAGTAATCTATACAGCTACATTATTGGTTCCAGCCGACTTTTGGATCGAAGTTAATAAAGGGATAAATATAAATGAAGCTTTTAGTCGTATTTTCAGACAGGGCTTAGGGATCATAATAGGTTCACTTACGGCTTTTTTAATAAGTCAAATTATAGATGCTACCGTATTTCAAAAAATAAAAAACTCAACAGGAAATAGGCACATTTGGTTAAGAGCCACTGGGTCAACTCTTATCTCACAACTAATTGACAGCTTTTTAGTCATCGGAATTGCATTTTATGCTTTTGGAAATTGGACCATAAGTCAATGGATGAATGTATCTCTAAATAATTATTTTTATAAATTTTTTGTAGCCATACTTTTTACACCCTTGCTCTACTTAGCTCACTATTTTATTGAGAAATACCTAAGAAAGGAAACGGATTAATTTTGTCTTTTTATATTATCAAGTATAATTCCTGCAGAAATAGCCACATTTAAGGATTCAGCCATTCCCCAACTTGGTATTTTAACTTGATCTGTCAATGCGTGTTTTACTTGACTTCGAATTCCTTCAGATTCATTTCCAAATATGATAAAGGCATTCGAAGGAAATATATATTCATGCACATTTTTACCATCCAAAGTTGCTCCAATTATTGGAATTCCATGAAATTGGTCTAAAAATGCAGAAGCGTCCAAATACAAAAACTTAATGCGATGAAAAGATCCCATGGAAGCGGAAATAACCTTGGGATTATAAAACTCTGTAGTATCCAAAGAACAAACTAGTTGGCTAATTCCATACCAGTCACAAATTCTAAGAATAGTACCCAAATTCCCAGGATCTCGAATACCATCAAGTACGACAGTATATCCGCTAGTAAAAACAAAGTCATTTTGGTCGAATTTTTGTGATTGTACAATCGCAAATCCATATTCATTTGTTGTCAAACTCGAATATTTAATTACATTACTTTCAGATTCAAAGTATACAGGGATCTCACCAAAGTTTAGATTTGAATTAATTTCTTTAGTATTCAAAACAATAAATTCAATTTTGAAAGATGAATCTAATAATTCCCGCATTCCCTTCTCTCCTTCTACTAGAAAAAGATTATTATCTATTCTCCCTTTTTTTGAATGTAGGTAATTGATTAACTTTATTTGATTATTAGATAACGTCATTTGAAAATTGCTCAATTAATATTCTGTTCAATTATACTATTCCTTGTAACATCTTGTTCTGGGTATAAAAATTATCGTATTCCCTACACCACAGTCAATGAAATTAAATTACAAGGACCCAAAAAAATCAAATTAGATGAAATAAAATCAAATATAGCGGGTTTAAAAGAAAGCAACCTAAATTATTTATCAGTTAAATACAGTTCTTACCTAAGGGATAAAAGAAAAACAAATGATTCAACGGTTTCGATTAAAAAATTCTTTAAATTTTTTAATCGAAAACCGATAGCCTTCAATCCATCAATCATTGAAAACAATCAAGTAGCGTTATTAAAATTTTACCGTAATAAAGGCTTTTTAAAAACAAAAATTTCATATTCGATTGACACATTAGGTGAAGAAAATAAATTAGTCAACATAAATATCGAAGTAGCCGAAGGCCCTGAAAGTGTATTTACCAAAGAAGATTCTATTGTTGCCAATAATACGGTGATCGAAAAAGAATTAAAAAACTATATCAATCATTATAGTTTACTCCACAAATACTCGAATTTAGACCTAGATCTATTGAAAAATGAAAAAGATAATCTTTCAAATCATTTTAAAAATCTTGGATATTTTAATTTCTCACCCGATTTTGTAGGAATAAAAATTAATGACCTTAAAGACACAAGCTTAAAAAATATAAGCTTAATTTATCAAATCCCAAATACTAAAGCATCCGTTACTAATCTGGCTTATGATCGATTATTTAGATTTGGCCCCATTGATTTCAGGGAATACAATGTTGTTAGTGAACAATCAGAATCGTCAATAAATAAAACATCAACGATTACGCCGCAATTGAAACGATTAATTTCTATTCACGAGGGCGATTTATTTTCAATTGACAAAACGACACATAGTCTTCAAAATATATACGAGACCGATCAATTTAAATCTGTTTCTATTCAGTACGACACCAATTCTACTAGACTATATCCTAAAATAGAATTAACAAGAAACGATAAATACAATATTTCTTCTGAATTAGGTGGAAGTGCATTTAGAGGAATACCGGGCCCTTTCTTATATAATTCATTAAAAATAAGGCGCGTATTTACTGAATTAGATTATTTAGATTTTTCGGCTCGATTGGGATTTGAAGCACAAGCTGGATTTATAAATACAGATTTAACTAGAAAGAATTTAGAAATCAATTTAGGAGCTACTGCCAATTTCCCAACGTTATTTTTACCTGAAAAATTCACTAAGAAACTAGGTTATTTTTATGGAGCCAAAACTCAATTAGGATTTGGTTATGATTATATAGATAGACCAGAATATATAAGGACCAATTTCAAAATACTTCAAAGGTATCTTTGGAAAAAATCACCTTATGAATTTTTCCAATTATCATTATTTGATTTAAATATTATTAATACAAATTATCCCAATACAGAAACGTCTAAATTATTTACAAATTATTTAGATGACCTTAGAACAAAAGGAAATAACTTATTTAGAAGCTTTAACCCCAGTTTTGTATCAAGTATCAACTTCCTTTATACCTACCGAACATTCTTTCCATCAAATCAATTAATTGAAGGTAAATCATTTGTAATTGGCTTAGAATCAGGGGGGACCACATTAAACCTATTCGGAGAAAAGAAATTAAAATTTGTTGAGGACTTGTTAGGAAATAAAGAAACGATTCAGTTTTACCGTTTTTTAAGAATGAATGTGGATTATAGAAGGTATTTATTTTTAGGTCAAAAAAGGAAATCTCAATTAGCTTATAAATTTATTGGAGGAATTGCCTATGCCTATGGAGAAGAAAACGATTTTCAATTGCCATATGAAAAAAACTTCTTTATAGGTGGTCCCAGTTCGCTTAGGGCGTGGAAACCTCGAAGACTTGGACCAGGCTCGCGCAATACTGACTCCAATTTAATCGAACAGCCTGGTAGTGTTTTGATCGAATCTTCCCTGGAATATAGATTTAAAATCTTAAAATTCATAGGTGATATTAATGGGGCTTTTTTTATAGATGCAGGTAATATATGGGGCATAAATTATCCAAATTCACCATTATCTAATTTTAAATTAGACTCATTTATAGAACAAATTGCTGTAGGAACTGGATTTGGACTACGTTGGGATTTTAACTATTTTATTTTAAGGCTAGATATGTCTGCGAAGGTAATCAATCCTGCCAAACCGAAAAATGAAAAATGGGTATTAAATCAGATTTCATTAAATACATCAGATAATCCATTCGAATTCAACATTGGTATTGGCTATCCATTTTAAAGAAAATTACTTTCTTGAAATAGCTTTCAAGGCTTTCTCTACTATAGAAGCAGCATTTAAACCATATTTATCCATTAAATCAGCTGGTTTACCAGATTCTCCGAAAGAATCATTTACACCCACAAATTCTTGAGGCAATGGCATAGAAGTAGCTAAATATTGAGCTATGGAATCACCTAATCCGCCATTAATTTGGTGTTCCTCAGCAGAAACCACACATCTAGTTTTACTAACTGATTCCCAAATAGCCTGAGTGTCCAATGGCTTAATGGTATGAATATTGATCACTTCAGCATGAATACCTTTTTCCTTTAAAATATCGGCAGCAAGGATCGATTCCCAAACCAAATGACCTGTTGCAAAAATACTAACGTCCGATCCTTCAATTAAATTAATTGCCTTACCTATCATAAATTCTTGATTATCAGGCGTAAAAACTGGAACTACGGGTCGACCAAATCTCAAATATACCGGACCGTTATAATTAGCAACCGCTATAGTTGCGGCTTTAGTTTGATTATAATCACAAGGATTAATAACCACCATACCAGGCAACATTTTCATTAAGCCAATATCTTCCAAAATTTGGTGAGTAGCTCCATCCTCTCCTAACGTCAAACCCGCGTGAGAACAAGCTATTTTAACATTTTTACCTGAATAAGCGACTGATTGACGAATTTGATCATAAACTCTTCCTGTGCCAAAATTTGCAAATGTAGTCGCAAAAGGAATATATCCCCCAATTGATAAACCAGCGGCAATACCGATCATATTTGCTTCGGCGATTCCTGTTTGAAAAAATCGTTCTGGACAGTTTTTAATAAAAGGCTCTAATTTAAGAGAGCCAATTAGATCTGCACATAATGCCACAACTTTAGGATTGGTAAGACTCAAGTATTCCATACCAGCTCCAAAGCCCGAACGAGTATCTTTTTTTGTTTCGTAAGTATATATCGACATAATAATCTATTAATAATCTCCTAAAGTTTCAGATAATTGACTTAATGCTTCTTCTAATTGTTGGTCATTAGGCGCTACGCCATGCCATTTATTTGAACCCATCATAAAATCAACTCCAGCACCCATTTCAGTCTTCATTAATATCATGATAGGGATATCATTTCCTAACGTCTTTTTGGCATTTGCAAGGCATAATTGTAATTCAGCCATATCATTGCCATCTACATGCAAAACCTTCCATCCAAAAGCCTCATATTTCATTTGTAAATCACGATTATTCATGATTTTTTCTGTTGGACCGTCAATCTGTTGACCATTAGCATCAATAAAAGCAATTAAATTATCTACTTTATGATGTGGGGCATACATAGCTGCCTCCCAAACTTGACCTTCATTCTGTTCGCCATCACCCATCAGGCAGTATACAACAGAAGAATCCTTATTGAGTTTTTTAGCTTGGGCCACACCTATCGCGACACTTAATCCTTGGCCCAATGAACCTGACGCAATTCTAATGCCTTCTAAATGTTCGTGGGGAGTAGGATGTCCTTGTAATCTTGAATTAATCTTACGAAAAGTAGAAAGCTCATTAATTGGGAAATATCCTCTTCGAGCTAAAACAGAATATAATACAGGGGATATATGACCATTTGAAAGAAAAAAAACATCCTCATTCATGGCAGACATATTAAAAACAACCTGGTTATTTGTGGAATCT
Source organism: Spirosoma fluviale (assembly GCA_945906795.1). Classification (GTDB taxonomy): domain Bacteria; phylum Bacteroidota; class Bacteroidia; order Cytophagales; family Spirosomataceae; genus Aquirufa; species Aquirufa fluvialis_F. The sequence continues at coordinate 24,781 of CAMDRO010000001.1, read as the reverse complement.
AATGCAAGATTCATGGCATCAAAATATAATCCAACCAATAAATCCGTACATCCTAATGATCCACCCGGATGTCCTGATTGACAACCGTGAACCATTCTTAAAATATCTCTTCTAACTTGAGATGCGATCGATATTAATTCTTGAGTTTGCATAATAAATTAGTGGATTTGAGTTGTATGATTTTTAGTATCCACTTTTTCAATAATATTAAAAATCAAGCCCTTTTCGTCAATCAAAAATGTGGTTCTAGCAATTCCCATATACGACTTACCATACATAGATTTCTCAACCCAAACGCCATACGCTTTTAAAATATCATGATTCGGATCAGATAGCAGCGAAAAATTTAATTTATACTTCTTTTTAAACTTATCATGTGCTTTATTTGAATCTGCACTAACTCCAATCACTACAAACCCATTAGCTTGTAAATGGGATAGGTTTTCATTTAAATTGCAAGCCTGAGCGGTACAACCAGGCGTATCATCTTTGGGGTAAAAGTACAAGACCACTTTAGAGCCTATTAATTTTGATAAATCAATTAATTGGCCGTCAGAATCTTCAACTTTAAACTCAGGTGCTAAATCTCCAATTTTTAACTTCATGCTATTGTTAAATCAAAAAGTTTTTCATTTTCTAAAAATCCAGATAATAAATCACCCCTTTGAACGGGTCCAACACCGGCGGGTGTTCCTGTAAAAATAAAATCGCCTGTTTTTAATGTAAAATAGGTAGAAATATCTTCGATAAGCTCAAATACATTCCAAATCATTAAAGAGGATTTACCAGCTTGAACTAATTGCTCATTAAGATTTAAATGAAATTCAATATCATTTTCTATAATAGCTGGTTGGAATGGCAACATTTTACTAATAAAAGCAGATCCATTAAATGCCTTAGACTTTTCCCAAGGCAAGCCTTTTTCCTTTAATTTAGATTGCAAATCTCTTGCCGTAAAATCAATTCCTAAACCATAAGAATCAATGTATTTATGTGCAAATTTAGCTTCAATATTTTTTCCAACTTTGCCAATTTTAAAAACTAATTCCAATTCATAGTGAATATCATTAGAAAAAGACGGGTAATAAAATTTTGAATCTTCCAACAAAGCTGTGTCGGGCTTAATAAAAATGACAGGATCAGTAGGTTTGTCATTCGACAACTCCTTAATATGATCCACATAATTTCTACCTACACAAATAATTTTCATACCCTATTTTAATATTTCAGAAACTAGTTTAGCGGCATCTTTAAGTAAGACGGCAGAAAAAACTTTAAGTCCAGAATTATTAATAATGTCAGCACCTTCCTCTGCATTTGTACCTTGTAAGCGAACAATTATAGGCACATTGATTTCTCCTATATTTTTATAAGCCTCAACCACACCATTAGCCACGCGATCGCAACGAACAATTCCACCAAAAATATTAATCAGGATTGCTTTTACATTAGGATCTTGAAGTATGATTCGAAAACCAGCTTCAACAGTTTTTGCATTAGCTCCACCCCCCACGTCTAAAAAGTTAGCAGGTTCACCACCGGATAATTTGATTATATCCATAGTCGCCATCGCTAAACCAGCTCCATTAACCATGCAGCCCACATTACCATCTAATTTGACATAATTTAAATCATTTTCAGAGGCTTCTACTTCCAATGGATCCTCTTCCGAAATATCACGCAAAATAGCCAAATCTTTATGGCGATAAAGGGCGTTATCATCTAAATTAACCTTAGCATCCACTGCTAATATTTTATTGTCAGATGTTTTTAAAACTGGATTTATTTCAAACATAGACGAATCAGTATCTACGTAGGCATTGTATAAACAATGAATGAATTTAACCATTTCTTTAAACGCTTGACCGCTAAGACCTAATAAAAAGGCAACTTTACGAGCTTGAAAATCTTGAAGTCCTACTCTAGGGTCAATCCATTCTTTTATAATTTTCTCTGGTGAATGCTCTGCCACTTCTTCAATATCCATTCCACCTTCCGTACTAGCCATAATCACATTACAAGCACGACCACGATCTAAAAGAATCGATAAGTAATATTCCTTTGTTTCAGACTCACCAGGGTAATACACATCTTCACTGATCAAAACCTTATTAACTAACTTCCCCTCAGGGCCCGTTTGATGCGTAATTAATTGCATTCCCAAAATTTGAGAAACTCTTTCTTTTAATTCGTCTACGTTTTTTGCTAATTTAACTCCTCCTCCTTTACCTCTCCCGCCTGCATGAATTTGAGCTTTAACGACAAACCAACCTGTTCCTGTTTGAGCTTTAAGAGTTTCAGCTGCTGAAATGACGTCTGATACATGATCAATAACAACTCCTTCTTGTATCTTTACTCCGTAACCTTTTAATATTTCTTTTGCTTGGTATTCGTGAATATTCATTAATTATAAAATTTTTATTTCGTGAAATTACTATTTATTTGCCAAACTTTTAAATTGTAGAACATTCTATTCAATATTCTAAAAATAAGACAAAAAAATGTTGGAATTAAAAAATATTTCAAAATCCTACGGAGACCAATTGATCCTAAATGATATTTCATTTCAGGTAAAAGAAAAAGAATTAGTTTCTATTTTAGGTCCCTCGGGATCAGGAAAAAGCACTCTATTGCAAATTATTGGGCTATTAAATCCGGCAGATTCAGGTAGCATACTTTTAGATAACGCAGCATGTACAAATTTAAAAGAAAAAGAATTGATTGAATTTCGTAACAAAAAACTTGGATTTGTATTTCAATTTCACAACTTATTGGGAGAATTCACCTGCGAGGAAAATATCAAAATGCCACTGCTTATTCGTGAAAAATCGATGAATATTTCACAATTAGAATTATTCGATAAAATAATTAATAAACTTTCCATCAGTGATTTAATCAAAAAATATCCAAATCAATTATCTGGAGGGGAACAGCAAAGAATCGCTGTAGCGAGGGCTTTAATTAATCAACCAAGAATATTGTTAGCTGATGAGCCAACTGGCAATTTGGATAATAAAAATGCTGTCAACTTGTATGATTTGTTTTTAGAGTTAAAAGAAGATTGGAAACAATGTATCATTATGGTGACTCACAATGAAAATCTAACGAAACAATCTGATCAAATAATTTATTTAAATTCTGAAAAGCGAATTTAGTTTTATCTGCCAAAATGTCATAAATTTGCAAAAAATATCATCCCTGATTGATGCAAGAATTAAAAGTACTATCTGTTGAAGAAAAATTAAATTTAGATATTCCTAGAATTTCAAAGAAAGTCTTGGGTGCAGAATTTCAAAAAAAAGTGTACTTAGAAAGTTACGGATGCCAAATGAATTTTGCTGATTCGGAGGTAGTAACAGCTATATTGATAGATCATGGGTACGGTACAACTTCAAATATTAATGAGGCAGATGCCATTTTATTAAACACCTGTGCAATTAGAGATAATGCAGAATTAAAAATAAGAAATAGGCTAAAAGGATTCTCTGATTTAAAAAGAAAAAATCCTTCATTAAAGATTGGAATATTGGGTTGTATGGCCGAAAGATTAAAGATTAAATTAATTGAAGAAGAAAAGTTAGTTGATTTAGTAGCAGGCCCTGATTCATATCGAGATATTCCAAATTTGCTCTCAAAATTAGAATTTGAAGAAAAAGCAATTAATGTATTCTTGTCAAAAGAAGAAACTTATGGTGATATAGAACCTGTAAGATTACATTCAAATGGAGTAACGGCCTTTGTCAGCATCATGCGTGGCTGTGATAATATGTGTTCATTTTGTGTCGTACCATTTACTCGAGGGAGAGAAAGATCAAGGGATACCGCTTCTATTTTGCATGAAAGCCAATCGCTTTTTAATCAAGGATATAGAGAAGTAACGCTATTGGGTCAAAATGTTGATTCATATAAATACAAATCTGAAGAAAACGATGCATTAGTCAATTTTGCAAGTCTATTGGAGCAGGTCGCCCTAATAAATCCAATGTTAAGAGTCAGATTTTCGACATCGCATCCCAAGGATATTACTGATGAAGTATTAATTATCATGTCGAAATATCCAAATATTTGCAAAAACATACATTTACCAGCTCAAAGTGGAAGCAATCGAATATTGAAATTAATGAATCGTACTTATACTAGAGAATGGTATATAGACCGAATTAATTCAATTCGTACGATTTTGGGGCTAGATTGTGGAATATCACACGATATGATTGCAGGGTTTTGTACAGAAAATGAAACAGATCATCAAGATACCTTAAGTCTAATGGATCATGTGATATATGACTTTGGGTACATGTTTACCTATTCTGAAAGACCGGGGACGCCTGCAGAAAAAAAATATCAAGATGACGTTGAAGAATCCATTAAACAGCGAAGATTATCTGAAATTATTGCCAAGCAGCGATTGCACTCAGGAATTAAAAATAATTTATTGGTTGGCACAATCCAACATGTTTTAATAGAAGGAGATTCCAAAAAATCAAATTTGCATCATGTTGGAAAGTGCGATTCTGGAAAAGTCGTCGTATTTAAAAAAGTCAAAGAACAAAAAGGGGAATATGTCAATGTAAGGATAACACATTGCACTACAGGAACTTTAATTGGTGAAATAGAATCTTAATCAGATGGAAAATAGTCATTTAGCGAGCATTAAAGCCCGTTTTGGAATCATTGGAAATTCTCCATTGTTAATTCGAGCCATATCAATTGCCGAACAAGTGGCTCCTACTGATATGACTGTATTAATTACCGGGGAAAGTGGCTCAGGTAAAGAGTCTTTTTCTAAAATAATACATTCATTATCAAAAAGAAAACATGGGCAGTTTATTGCAGTCAATTGTGGAGCTATACCAGAAGGGACAATAGACTCAGAGTTATTTGGCCATGAAAAAGGATCGTTTACAGGAGCTATAGAAGCCCGAAAAGGATATTTTGAAGTAACAGATGGGGGTACTATTTTTCTTGATGAGATAGCCGAAATGCCACTAGGCACGCAAGCTAGATTACTTCGCGTTTTAGAAAATGGAGAATTTCTAAGAGTTGGATCTTCGAAAGTTCAAAGAACAAATACCCGCGTCGTGGCTGCCACAAACCTTAATCTTCAAAATGCGATCGAGAAAGGGAAATTCAGAGAAGATTTATATTATCGATTAAGCACGGTTCCCATTTATGTACCTCCGTTAAGAGAAAGAGGTGGCGATATTGAATTATTATTTAGAAAGTTTACTACAGACTTTTCCGAATCTCATCGAGTTAAGCCGATTACGTTAACAAATGAAGCAAAAAATTTACTTCAAAAACAACGTTTTCCAGGTAATATACGCCAATTGAAAAACCTAGCTGAACAAATTTCTGTTTTAGAAATTGGAGATCGCATTGTTGACGAAGAAAGATTACAATATTACTTAGACTTCAATGAACCCAAATTAAATTCGTCTGTTGTCAAGAGTGACTATTTTCAAAATTCAGATGGCATCAATGAAAGAGAAATTTTATATAAAATTCTTTTTGACCTCAAAAAAGATGTAACTGAATTAAAAAAGATATTGCTTAAATTGATCGAAAGTGGAAATTCAAATGCATATGACATTCTTTCAGAAAACATGTCCATTTTTGAAGATATCAAAGAAAATGGAGATGAAAATACAAGGAACAAAGCATTACCAACACATCAAAATGATCATGCTACTCACATTAATATCAACTCTGACAGTTTAATATCAGAATCAGAAGATGCGCAATTTGAAGAAATAATTAGTACATCAGATGTAACGCTTTCATTAGAAAAACAAGAAAAAGAAATCATCATTAGGGCATTAAAGAAAAATAAGAATAAACGTAAATATGCGGCTAAAGATTTAGGTATATCAGAAAGAACCTTATATCGTAAAATAAAACAATATGACCTTGAGGATAATGTGTAATAAAATTTTCATCTGTTTACTGAGCTCGATTTTCCTTAGTTCGTGCTACAGCTTTAAGGGAGCTAGTATATCGCAAGATTTAAAAACGATCCAAATTAATAATATTCGAATGGAGACTGCTGGAGGTCCCACAAACATGGGTTTAACCATTAATGAAAAAGTAAAAGAGTACTTTCAAAGAAATACTACATTAAAAATTATCAATCAAAATCCTGACTTATTACTTGAAGGAACGATAACTGGGTATGAAATGACTCCGCAAGCCCCCACATCGGATGACAAAGCAGGTTTAAATAGATTGACTTTAAAAATACAATTTTCATTAGTGAACCGATTAGATGAAACTAAAAACTTTGACCAAGAATTCAGTTTTTACCAAGATTTTCCACAAAACCAAACGTTAACTCAGGTTGAAAAAAATCTTATTCCTAAATTAGTGGACCAAATTATTTTAGATCTTTTCAATAAAATAGCTGGAGATTGGTGATGAATTTAGAAAAAGCTCAAAAATTATGGTTTTTACTTCATCGATTTGATCGAACAAATCGGGCTGAAATAGATGTTTTCAAAGCTGATAAGGAAAGGTATCCTTTTTTTTATTTGTTACATTGGAATGAAAAAAACCAGATAAAGCAACAAAGGAAAATTGCGCTTAAATCCAATTCCCGATTAAATTATTTTAAGTCTATTCATGATATTGAATCAGTAGAAATAGAAAATCCATTTGAATTTAATATCAAAATAGATAGCACAAACAATATTCAAACCCAGTTAATAGAGGAATTTTTATTGAAAATGCCCACAATAACTAAAATCAAAAAGAGTTCAAATGAAAGCGAATTAAATGAGGAAATAGACTTTTCCGAAGTTACATATCAAGCTCCAACTACAGAATCTTATGCGATCATATTGGAAAAACAAGGTAAATATGATTTAGCAATCAAAGTATATGAAAAATTAAGTTTGGCTAAACCTGAAAAAAGGCTTTACTTTGCATCTCGAATTTCAGAAATAGCTTTTAAAATAAATAATTAAAAAATCATGTTTACTTTATTAATTTCACTTATTGTCATATTCTCAGCCTTATTAATCATCCTTATTTTGGTTCAAAATCCAAAAGGAGGAGGTATAAATGGAGAATTCAATCCAACTGGAGCTACTCAAATGTTTGGTGTACAGAAAACGGGGGATTTGGTTGAACAATTAACCTGGGGCTTTTCAATTACCATTTTAGTGCTCGTTTTATTAACAAATTTTACAATCTCCTCCAATTCACCGGATACTGTACAATCAGTTAATGTAGAAAAGGCTGCTGGAAAAACTATTCCAACGGCACCTGCACCAAAACCAATGAACAAATAATTACTGACAATTTTTCAGTTATTATTCAATGGCATACATGTTGATACATGAAGCCAGAATTCTTTATTTAAAGAGTTTATTATATGTTTAAAAACCTAAATTCATAAAACATGTCAAAGTTAACTATTAAGCCCTTAGCAGACAGGGTTATTGTTGAACCGGCTGCAGCTGAAGAAAAAACTGCATTTGGAATTATCATTCCAGATACCGCAAAAGAAAAACCACAAAAAGGTATCGTAGTGGCAGTTGGCAAAGGAAAAAAAGATGAGCCAATTACTGTAAAAGTAGGTGATGATGTATTGTATGGCAAATACTCTGGAACTGAAATCACAATAGAGGGGAAAGATTATTTAATCATGCGAGAATCAGACATTTTCGCCGTTTTGTAAATCAAATTATTTAAAAATCACAAATAAAGAATTAATCACATGGCTAAGGAATTATTTTTTGACAGCGAGGCTCGCGAGAAATTAAAAAGAGGGGTTGATACCCTTGCTAATGCTGTTAAAGTTACATTAGGACCTAAAGGTCGTAATGTTATTATTGACAAAAAATTTGGTTCACCTCAAATCACCAAAGATGGTGTAACTGTAGCAAAAGAAATTGAATTAGAAGATGCTGTTGAGAACATGGGTGCTCAATTGGTTAAAGAAGTTGCTTCTAAAACTGCCGATCAAGCAGGTGATGGTACAACAACTGCAACTGTTTTAGCACAATCAATTTACACGATAGGTTCAAAAAATGTTGCTGCTGGTGCAAATCCTATGGACCTTAAAAGAGGAATAGAAAAAGCAGTTGAAGCAATCGTCAAAGACTTGAAAAAACAATCTCGTCCTATTACGACATCAAATGAAATAGCTCAAGTAGCTACGATCTCAGCCAATAATGATTCTGAAATTGGTAAAATGATTTCATCGGCTATGGATAAAGTAGGTCGTGAAGGTGTTATTACTGTAGAAGAGGCAAGAGGAACAGAAACAGAAGTTAAAACTGTGGAAGGAATGCAATTTGACAGAGGTTATTTATCTGCCTATTTCGTAACCAACACGGACAAAATGGAAGTTGAGTTAGAGAAACCATTTATCTTAATTTCTGAGAAAAAAGTTTCATCAATGAAAGAATTACTACCTGTATTAGAAGTAGTAGCTCAAACTGGACGTCCTTTATTAATCATTTCAGAAGATGTTGATGGTGAGGCATTAGCAACTTTAGTAGTTAATAAAATTCGTGGGGCACTGAAGGTTGCAGCTGTTAAGGCACCGGGATTTGGTGATCGTAGGAAAGCCATGCTAGAAGATATCGCTATTTTAACTGGTGGAACTGTAATTGCAGAGGAAAGAGGTTTTAAGCTTGAAAATGCAACTGTTGAATATTTGGGACAAGCAGATAAAATCATAATAGACAAAGATAATACGACTATTGTAAATGGTTCTGGTTCAAAAGATGATATTAACAATCGCGTAAATCAAATTAAGTCTCAAATAGAGAATACTACATCTGATTATGATCGTGAAAAATTACAAGAGCGCTTAGCTAAATTATCAGGTGGCGTGGCTATTTTATATATAGGAGCCGCTACAGAGATCGAAATGAAAGAGAAAAAAGATCGTGTAGATGACGCATTGCATGCCACACGAGCTGCAGTTGAAGAAGGTATTGTAGCTGGTGGTGGAGTAGCATTTATTCGTGCGATAGGCTCTCTAGATAAATTAAAAGGCGAAAATGAAGACCAATTAACTGGAATAAATATTATCCGTCAAGCGGTAGAATCTCCATTACGTACTATTGTTGCAAATGCTGGAGGAGAAGCATCCGTAGTTGTTAATGCAGTTCGTGCAGGTAAAGATGATTTTGGATACAATGCACGTGAGGATAAATATGAAAATATGATCGCTGCAGGTATTATCGATCCTACAAAAGTAACACGTTTGGCATTAGAAAATGCAGCATCCATTGCTGGACTTTTATTGACGACGGAATGTGTCATTGCTGATAAACCAGCCAACGAACCTGCGCATAGCCATGCACCAGGTGGTGGTGGAATGGGCGGCATGATGTAAATATAATTTCATTGTTAGTTTAAAACTCCCCATATTTGGGGAGTTTTTTTATGTACCATATGAAGAGAATTGCAATAGATATGGATGATGTTTTGGCAGATACAACTGTCAAAATCATTCATACCATCAACAGCCTATTAGATAAAAATTATTCCTACGAAGAATTAATGTCAGATAGTCTGGCGCGAGAACGATTTCTTAAAGATTATTTAGCCAATAATTCATTCCTTTGGCAACCCGGTTTTTTCTTAGATGTCCCCGTTAAAAACAAAGCCGTACAGATCGTTCAAAAACTGAGTGAATGCTACGAAATCTTTATTGTCTCCGCAGCCACTGAATTTCCTGAATCTTTAAAAGAAAAATTGAGTTGGATGAAACAACACTTTCCATTCATATCATGGACTCACATTGTTTTTTGCGGACATAAATACATGATACAGGCAGATTATTTGATCGACGATCATGAGAATAATTTAAAAACCTTTAATGGAACTCCTCTCCTATTTACAGCTCCACACAACTTGCATATTAATGAATACCAACGCGTAGATACTTGGGATGCCGTTGCCAATCTTTTATTATAATTATTTTTAAATGAATAAAAACAGAGCATCCATCAGTTTGCTATTTTTCCTGTGTGGAATTAATTTCGCAAGTTGGGCTACAAGAATCCCAGATTTTAAAGAAAAATTACATTTAAATGATTCTGAATTAGGTACTATTTTAATGGGTTTACCCATTGGATCACTCATATCCTTGCCTTTAGCCGGTTGGTTAATCACGAAATATGAGTCAAAATGGATATGCCTAGTGGCAGTTGTTATGTACATATTTATTTTACCCATCTTAGGATATTCACCCAACTCATTCGGGTTATTTATTGGACTATTTTTGTTTGGAATGGCTGGAGATATCTTAAATATTGCCATGAACACTCAAGTAGTAACATTAGAAAAGAGGATGAATAAGGTCATTATGTCAAGTTTTCATGCTCTTTTTTCTCTTGGATTAATGTTGGGGGCTTTGGGTGGAGGAATAATTTTAAATTATAAAGTTTCCAGTTTTAATCATTTATTCATTATAGGAGGACTCAATCTTTTATTCATACCCTTCTTTTGGTCAAATTTATTACCTGATTATTTTAAAAAAATCGGTGGAAATCCAGAAGAGAAAAGCAAATCATTTTTTGATTTAGGTCCTCACTTATTTACTTTATCATTTATTGCATTCTGTGGAATGTTGTGTGAAGGTGCTATGGCCGATTGGATAACTTTATACTTTAAAGAATCAAACTTAATATCAACATTTCCAACTACCATTGGTTTTACTTCATTTGCTTTATCTATGGTTATAGGCAGGTCATTGGGCGATTATATAGCCAAATTGTTTTCTATAAAAAACATATTAACCTTGAATGGAATACTGATTAGTCTTGGATTAAGCATCACCCTAATGACCACAAACGAATACATCATGATCGTAGGATGTTTGATCGCAGGAGTAGGTATATCGACCATAATACCCATCATATATTCTGAAGCCGGAAGATCAAAAAATATATCTCCATCAGTCGCAATCGCAAGCGTTTCTACTATAGCCTATGTCGGATTCCTTGTTGGCCCAGTGTTTATTGGCTACTTATCCGATTACTGGGGCTTAAATAAAGCCTTATACTTATTAGTTATACTAGGATTATTGGCCAGCATGCTATCTAAATTCAAATTGAGTGAACAAAATAATCCAAATAAGATTAAAATATATTGAACAAGAACTTTAATAAAGCCAAATTATTTATTTGAATCTATAAATCGATGTGCACATTGATCCACCCAGAGTCAAATCTAGCTCCATACTTTTTATAGAAATCTATTGCAGGCCTATTCCAATCCAAAACTTGCCACATAAGTCCTTTAGAATTTGTTGCTTTGGCTTCCGCAATGGTGGCATCCATGAGTAGTTTACCATAACCTTTAGACCTAAATTCGCTCTTAACAAATAAATCTTCGAGATATAATCTCTTCCCCTTCCAAGTGGAAAAGCGGAAATACCAAAGAGCAAAACCAGCCAATTGATCATTTTCGAACAATAAAAAAGCATCAAATAATGGCTTATCTAAAAAACCATTTATTTCATAATCCTCTATAGTCGCTGTAACTTCTTCAGGGGCGCGCTCAAAAAGTGCTAATTCTTTAACCAAAGAAAAAACCAAAGGAATATCGAATGATTCTGCTTTGCGCAAGGTTATTTTATCCATTCGTTGCATTTCTTAATTTAGTCAATAAGTCTTCCATATCCCTTGGAAATTTTCTTTCGAAAAAAATCCATTCTTTAGATATAGGATGCTCAAAACCTAATGAATAAGCATGTAAAGCTTGCCTAGAACATGTTTGAAACATATTTTCTACAAATGATTTAAAATTAGCCATGTGACTCATATACCTAATTTTATCGCCTCCATAGGAACTATCCGAAATTAATGGATGTCCCATAGACAACGCATGAGCACGGATTTGATGAGTTCGACCCGTTTCTAGCTGAAATTTAAGGAGCGAACAAAAACCAAAAGATTCGACAACTTCATAATGTGATATAGCTAATTTTCCATCCTCATTTTCTTCTGGAAATATAGCCATAACTTTTCGATCTTTTGGATTTCGAGCTATTTTTCCTCTTAAGGTTCCACTTGTAAGTTTAGGAACACCCCAACAAATCGCGTAATATGTTCTTTGAATGGTATGATCGAAAAATTGTTTGGCTAAGTACGTCATAGCAAATTCAGATTTGGCAACGATAAGAATACCTGAAGTATCTTTATCGATTCGGTGAACCAATCCTGGCCTAATTTCTTGTTTACCTGGAAGTTGTTGGCAATGATACAATAAAGCATTTACTAAGGTTCCAGACCAATTTCCATGTGCAGGATGAACGACCATACCAGCCGCCTTATCCACTAGCAAAACATCATCATCTTCGTAAATAATGGTAATAGGAATATTTTCAGCATATAAATCTTTGTCTCGCGGTGGCTGTGAAAAGGAAACAGATATAGAATCTAGGGGCTTAACTCGGTAATTAGCTTTAATGACACCACCATTTACTTTAACAGAGCCGGCATCAATACCCAATTGAATTTTTGAGCGACTAGAATTAGAAATTTTAAGTTGTAAATATTTATCTATTCTAAGTAATTGTTGACCTTTGTCAACAACAAAATTAAAATGCTCAAATAAGTCATCTTCGGATTCAATTGGATCTAATTCTTCGTCAATGGACATTTCTGAATTTATATTAAAACATTTACAACTACCATCTCCCATTCAAGAAATATTTGAAGATGAATGGAAGGAAAAAAATATACACGTATTTGTCAAAAGAGACGACTTAATACACCCGATTATTACTGGCAATAAATGGCGCAAATTAAAGGAATATATTGATTTTGCCCAAAATAATGAACCTAATTCCATAATAAGTTTTGGAGGAGCCTTTTCAAATCATTTATATGCGTTAGCTTTTGTTGGCTTTCATTTTAATTTAAAAACGGCAGGTATTATTCGAGGAAATGAGCTGTCCATAAATAGCAATCCTTATTTAAAGCAAATGGCCGACTGGGGAATGGATTTATATTTTCTAGACAGGGAATCATACCGAAAAAAAATAATTCCAAAAGAATTAACCAGCAAAAACACAATGCTTATTCCAGAAGGCGGATTTTCAAATATAGGAGTATTAGGATTAAAAGGCTTAGTCACTGAATTAAATAATCAAATTAAGGCTGACTACATCGTTACTCCGGTTGGAACTGGTACCACTGCCATAGGAATTTGTAAATATTCTAAAATAAAAACCATAGGAATACAAACCTTAAATAACAAAGCTGAAATAGAAAACAATTGCCAGGAATATGACTTAGAAAATTTATTGGAAATTAACGGAAATTACATTTTTGGCAAATACGCCAAAGACGCTGATGTATTAAATAAATTTTGTGATACTTTTTTAAAAAAACATAGTATCATGATCGAACCCACTTATACGGGAAGAATGTTTTATGGGCTATATGATTTAATTGAAAACAATTACTTCCCAAAAAATTCTAAATTAGTAGCCTTGCATACAGGTGGAATAAAATTACCCCACTGATCCTTCTAAAGAAATAGCTAATAATTTCTGTGCTTCAACAGCAAACTCCATGGGGAGTTGGTTTAAAACTTCTTTCGCATATCCATTGACGATTAAAGCAATGGCAGTTTCCGTAGACAAACCCCTTTGATTACAATAAAATATCTGATCTTCACCTATTTTAGAGGTTGTAGCTTCGTGTTCTACTGAGGCCGTTGGATTTTTAACTTCAAGGTAAGGGAATGTATGAGCCCCACATTTATCACCTAATAGCAAAGAATCGCATTGGCTAAAGTTTTTGGCATTATCGGCTCTTTTCGAAACATGAACTAGACCCCGATATGAGTTTTGAGAAAAACCGGCAGAAATTCCTTTAGATACAATTCTAGATTTTGAATTCTTACCTAAATGAATCATTTTGGTCCCCGTATCGGCTTGTTGATAATTGTTAGTCACGGCGACTGAATAAAATTCACCAATGGAATAATCACCTTTTAATACTACTGAAGGATATTTCCAAGTAACAGCCGAACCTGTTTCAACCTGAGTCCAAGATAATTTGGAATGAGCACCATCACAAATCCCTCTTTTAGTCACAAAATTATAAATACCCCCTTTTCCTTCTTTATCTCCTGGATACCAATTTTGAACGGTTGAATATTTAACCTCGGCACCTGAATGAACAAATATCTCTACAACTGCAGCATGCAATTGGTTTTCATCACGCATAGGAGCAGTACATCCTTCCAAATAACTTACATATGAATCATCTTCAGCTACAATTAAAGTTCGTTCAAACTGACCAGTTCCTGAAGCATTTATTCTAAAATAGGTGGACAATTCCATCGGACAACGAACACCTTTAGGAATGTAACAAAATGATCCGTCAGAAAAAACAGCAGAATTTAAAGCAGCAAAATAATTGTCTTTAACGGGCACAACACTCCCTAAGTATTTTTTGATTAATTCAGGATGTTCTTTAACCGCTTCAGAAATCGAACAAAAAATAACACCTTTTTCAGATAATGTTTCTTTAAAAGTAGTTGCTACAGATACTGAATCAATGACCGCATCCACAGCTACATTAGATAATCTTTTTTGCTCATCTAAACTAATACCTAATTTTTCAAAAGTTCTTCTAAGTTCAGGGTCTATTTCATCCAAGGAATCCAATTTCTTTTTTTGAACAGGAGCTGAATAATATTTTAGTGATTGATACTCAGTTGGCGTATATTTTACATTAGCCCAAGTGGGTTCTTCTAACGTTTTCCAATGCCTAAAAGCGGCTAAACGCCAATTTAAAAGCCAATCCGGTTCATTTTTTTTCTCTGAGATAAAATGAATAGTGGATTCATCCAAACCTATGGGTGCTTCGTCCGTTTCAAAAAAAGATTCGAAGCCATATTTATAATCTGAACTTGTAACTTCCTGTAAAATATCGTCTACTTTCTCTGCCATAATAATTGAATACATCTTTATAACGCAAAATTACAAAATGAATTTTAAAGATTTTGCCAATAGTTTAGAATGGATATAAATAAACTAAAATAATGGTGTATTTCTGATCAAACTTTCTTCTAAGGAAATAAATGTTTCAGTCCTTTGGATACCATTAACTTTTTGAATTTTATCATGTAAAACTTCTCTGAGGTGCTGTGTATCTCTACATATAATTTTAGCAAATATAGAATAAATCCCAGTCGTATAATGAATATTAACCACTTCGGGTATTTCTTCTAGTTGTTTAGCCACATCAGCATACAAACTGCTTTTATCTAAATAAATGCCAAGAAAAGCACATATATCCCAACCTATCTTAGAGTAATCGATCAGTAATTGAGAACCTTTAACGATACCTAAGGTTTGCATTTTTTTCATACGTACATGAACAGTACCGCCTGATACCTCTAGCCGATTACCTATTTCGGTAAAAGGCAAATTAGCATCTGATACTAAAATTTTCAATATTTTAAAATCAAGTGGGTCAAGTTCTTGCTTACGATCCATGAATAAATTAAAATTAAATGGTGTATTTGTTGAAATATTTATAAAAAAAAGACAATTTCATTAAATAATTTTGAATTTATACTTTAGCACATTATATTTGTTAACATATTAATTACAAAGGTAGTTAATTTTATTGTAGGGTGATGAAATTGGCAGACGTGCCCTCCTGTCTCGGGGGTGGTGATTCTGGGATAAACGCGGCATAACGGGTTGACCACTAAGTTAGTTCTGTGTCGTGGCTAACCACATCTTGGAGGTTCGAATCCTTCTCCTACAGCCATTCGTTTTTAGTTTGTTGATGAAGTGTAATGTTAAAAGCAATCCTATTTTAGGATTGCTTTTTTATTTAGATAAAAGTCTATAAATTTGGTAGAGAAAAAATATACATTTATACAAAATCAATATGAGCTTACGTTTAGGTGACATCGCACCCGATTTCCAAGCGGAATCAACTTTAGGGCACATATCCTTCCATGAATGGATCGGAGATTCATGGGCATTATTTTTCAGTCACCCTGCTGATTTTACGCCTGTATGTACGACTGAATTAGGGAAAACTGCCTTTCTTAACGGAGAATTTACTAAAAGAGGCGTAAAAGCCATAGCTATTTCTGTGGATTCTCTAGAATCTCATAACAAATGGGTACCTGATATTGAGGAGGTTAATTCAGTACAAATGAATTTCCCAATTATTGCAGATCCTGAAAAAACAGTAGCATTGCTTTACGATATGATCCACCCAAATGCTTCTGAAAAAGCAACGGTAAGATCCGTCTTTATCATAGGGCCAGATAAAAAAATAAAATTAACATTAACCTATCCCGCTTCTACAGGAAGAAATTTCACAGAAATATTACGTGTGATTGACTCATTGCAATTAACGGCTAATTACCAAGTGGCAACGCCGGCAGATTGGGTCCATGGAGAAGATGTTATTATTATCCCTGCTGTATCAGATGCTGATGCTGTGACCAAATTTCCAAAGGGATTTACAAGTATTAAACCATATTTGAGAAAAACACCTCAACCGAATTTATAATCTAAATAAATTCTAATATTTAAAAGGAGAATTTGGCTAAAATGTCCTTCGCCTTTTTTTTATGTATTCAATCCATTAAAATTCCTTAATTTCGCCTATCTGTTAAAAACAATCATTTTATTATGCTTACCAACCAAGATTTTACTGAAACGCTAGCCTTTACTAATTTAAAAAATGACTTTAATCGGCTTAAGAAGTCGAGCATCAAAAGCTTATTTGATGCAAACGAACAAAGACAAAACGAATTCAGTCTAGAGTTTAACGATCTATTTTTCGATTATTCTAAAAACTTATTGGACCGACAAGCATTCAACAATTTGATTGAATTAGCCCATCAAACCGGTTTAAAATCAGCCATTAATGCTCAATTTTCAGGTGATATTATCAATGTTACAGAAAACAGATCTGTTCTACATACAGCCTTAAGAGCTAAAAAAAATTCTGAAATTATCATTGGCGGTAAAAATATCATGCTCGATATTCAATTGGTAAAAAACCAAATGAAGACTTTTTGTGACCAAGTTATTCAAGGTCAATGGAAAGGCTATACGGGCCAGTCCATTACCGATGTAGTTAATATTGGAATAGGCGGCTCAGATTTAGGCCCAGTGATGGTCACAGAAGCGTTGAAAGCATATAAGAATCATTTAAATATACATTTTGTAAGTAACGTAGATGGAACACATATATCAGAAACATTAAAAAAACTAGACCCAGAAACGACTTTATTTTTAATTGCTTCAAAGACATTTACCACGCAAGAAACGATGGCGAATGCCTTTTCTGCAAGAAATTGGTTTTTAGCTGATGCAAAAGAAATGGAGTATGTTTCTAAGCATTTTGTGGCGATGTCGACCAATAAAAACGAAGTCGAAAAGTTTGGTATTGACGCTCAAAATATGTTTGTATTTTGGGATTGGGTCGGTGGACGTTACTCACTGTGGTCTGCGATTGGACTGTCGATTGCATTAAGTATTGGATTTGAAAATTTTGAGCTCTTGTTATTAGGGGCTAATGAGATGGACGTACATTTCGCGAATGAGGCTTATGAAACTAATATTCCCGTTATATTAGCCTTATTAGGAGTTTGGTATACTCAATTCTTTAATGCCAATACGCATGCTATTTTGCCATATGATCAATATATGCATCGTTTTGCTGCTTATTTCCAACAAGGAGATATGGAATCAAATGGCAAATCGGTCGACCGTAATGGAAATCGAGTTAGCTATCCTACAGGTCCTGTAATTTGGGGTGAACCGGGAACAAATGGCCAACATGCGTTTTATCAATTAATACACCAGGGAACCCAATTGATCCCTGCTGATTTCATTGCCCCAGCCAATACACACAATAAAATTGGGAATCACCACACTTTATTAATGTCTAATTTTTTCGCTCAAACGGAGGCGTTAATGAATGGAAAAACAAAAGACGAAGTGGATTTGGAGTTACAAAAAGCAGGTTTATCCATTGATCAAATAAATAAACTTAGCCCATTCAAAGTTTTTGAGGGCAACAGGCCAACCAACTCCATCCTTGTAAAACAAATTACGCCTAAAACTTTAGGCTCATTAATTGCTATGTACGAGCATAAGATATTTGTACAAGGAATTATTTGGAATATATTCAGTTATGATCAATGGGGAGTAGAATTAGGAAAGCAATTAGCCAATTCCATATTACCCGAATTAGAAAGCGATCAAATAATCAATTCTCATGATAGCTCGACCAATGGGTTAATCAACAAATTTAAAGCGTGGAGGTCTTAAGATAACTTTTCCGTTAATTGAAGCAAAGAAAGTTCTTCTTGGCTTCCATTAATCATATCCTTAAGCGAAATTAAACCTGATTTAATTTCTTCAGAGCCGATTACAGCGACAAACTTAATACCTTTTTTATCTGCGTATTCAAATGATTTTTTGATTTTCGTTATGTCTGGGTAAACCTCACATGAAATTCCATTAGCACGCAATGAATTTGCTAAACTTAAACATTTTATTTGGCCTTTAGGATCAAAATAAGTGAACAAAACTTTGCAAGCACTAGAATCAACCGCAGGTAATAATTCCAAAGTGTCCATGACGTCAATGATCCTTTCAATACCAAAAGATATTCCAACGCCTGACATGTTCGGTAAACCAAATGAACTCGTTAAATTATCATAACGCCCACCGCCAACGATACTTCCAAAGGCAAGATCTACTGCTTTACCTTCAAAAATAAGTCCCGTGTAATAGGACAATCCCCGTGCTAATTTGACGTCAAAATTAATATTAGTTTGGTCTGCAGAAAAGGAAAGAACGTCCTCTATTTCTTTTAATCCGGCTAAGCCAATCTCAGAATCAGTTAAAAATGATTTTAAATTTGCAATTTTTTGATCATTCGATCCTTCAAACTCAAGGATACCTTTTAATATATTAAGTTTTTCAATTTCAAATCCTTGTTCAGATAATTCGTTTTTAACAATATCCCAACCTACTTTATCTAATTTATCTAAGGCGATTGCAAATGAAGTAAACTTATCGATCATCCCTAACGCATCAACCAATCCTGTTAATACTTTTCTGGAATTAATTAATAATTGGACGTTTAAGTTTAATTCCGAAAAAATAGCTTGAAATAGAGAAATTAATTCCGCTTCATTGACTAAAGAATCTGATCCAATAATATCGGCATCGCATTGATAAAATTCTCTATATCGACCTTTTTGAGGCCTATCTGCTCGCCAAACAGGTTGTATTTGATATCGTTTAAATGGAAATGGTAATTCACTTCTGTTCATGGAAACAAAACGAGCAAAAGGTACCGTTAGATCATATCTTAAACCCTTTTCAACAATCTTTTGTGAAAGAATTTTATACCCAGATGTTAGATCATTTGAGGAAATATCTTTTAGAAAATCACCCGAATTTAAAATTTTAAAAAGTAACTGATCACCTTCATCGCCATATTTACCCATTAAAGTGGCTAAATTTTCTATCGATGGAGTTTCAATATTTTGAAAACCAAATCGTTCAAAATGTTTTTTGATTATTGAAAAAACATAATTCCTTTTGACCATTTCTTTTGGCCCAAAATCTCTAGTTCCTCTTGCGTTGCTTGGCTTTTGCATCATATATAAAAAACAAAATTAATTAATTATGCGTAATATTTTTGATAAATAACCTAGAATAGCTATTTTTGCATACCAAATTTTAAAGACATGGCTGTAACAAGATTAAAACGTAAAGACAGAAGAAATAAGGCAGTAGCAAACAATAAGGTAGCCGCTATCAAAATTTTAAAACGTAGACCAATTATCAAATTGGTAGATGTAGAAGAAATCAAAGCTACTTTTAATAAGTAATTTTTATATCTTTATATTTAAACCGGTTTTTACCGGTTTTTTTTTATCTAAAACCTATAAAAATATGAAAAAATCATTATCAATTTTGGCCATTGCGGTTTTTACTTTAGTGTTTAAAGTTAATGCGCAAGATCATAGGCACGCAGTTGTTAATCCAACAAATCCTGAAATCACTGAATATTGGGATCCAGAAGTAAAGGTAATTACACCTGGAATAACTCCTTCGGATGCGATCATCTTATTTGAAGGAAAAGATTTAAATAATTGGGAATCAGCAAAAGATGGTTCCCCTGCTTTGTGGAAGGTAGATCCATCAGAAAAGTCATTGACGGTGGTTGGCAAAACAGGTAATATCTCGACCAAGCAAAAATTTGAAAACTATCAATTACATATTGAATGGAGATCACCTATGGAACCTGATACTAAAAAAAGTCAAGGAAAGGGAAATAGTGGTGTTTTCATGCAAGGAATGTATGAAGTTCAAGTAATGAATTCATATCAGAACAGAACTTATCGCAATGGACAAGCTGGAAGTATTTATAAGCAAAGCGCGCCATTAGTCAATGTCACTTCTAAGATGGGAGAATGGAACACGTATGATATAATTTATACAGCTCCTAAATTTACGATCAATGGAGGAATTGACACGCCAGCTTATGTAACCGTTATTCATAATGGGGTTGTTGTTCAAAATCACACTAAAATCCAAGGAACAACGGAGTATATAGGCCAACCCAAAAACCCAGTACATGGACCCGGACCAATAAGCTTACAGGATCATGGTAATCAAGTAAGTTTTCGAAATATATGGATTCGAGAAATGTAAAAAAGATCTAAATTTTAATTAAGGAAGGTTTTTTTATCGAAAAACCTTCCTTTTTTTTGTTATATGAAATACTTAATTAGTTGGGTTTTAAGAAATATCCCACGAAAATTCATTCAATTATTTGCTCATAAATTAATCAAGCTATATAGTTTGGTTTTACGAGGCGATCAAGTTCATTGCCCAATTTGCCATAAATCTTTTAGTAAGTTTTTGCCCTATGGTAGAATGTTTCCTAGGGAAAATGCTTTGTGCCCATCATGTTTAAGTTTAGAAAGGCATAGATTAATGCATTTATTTTTAAAAATTGAGACCAATTTTTACACTAGCAAACCTAAAGTATTACATTTGGCTCCTGAATATTGCTTTATAGAAAGATTTGAAAAATATTTAGGTGAAAATTATATTACAGCTGATATTGAATCTCCTTTAGCAAAGGTTAAAATGGATCTTCATCATATACCTATTGAAGACAACACATTCGATGTAGTATTTTGCAATCATGTTTTGGAACATGTACAAGATGACGTACAATGCATGCAAGAAATAAGGCGTGTGCTTAAAAAAGACGGATTTGCTCTTTGCCAAAGTCCACAAAGATATGACCTAGAAACGACCTATGAGGATGCCAGCATAACCAATCCCAAAGAACGAGAAAAGCATTTTTTGCAAGATGATCATCTACGAATTTATGGGAGAGATTATGGAAACCAATTAAAAAAATCAGGATTTCAAGTGGAAGAAATTAATATGGTTGAAAAAATTGGCCTATCTGAAGCAAAAAAAATGGCATTACCATTAGAAGAAATCATATATTTATGTAAAAAATAGTATGCGCTACGAACAATTATCGTCAACATTATTTATAAAAAATAGGGCTAAATTAATTGATCTTTTGCCTCCTAAGTCTATAGTAATCATTAGCTCGAATGATATTATGCCAACCAACGCAGATGGCACGATGGGTTTTAAACAGAATTCTGACTTGTATTATTTAACAGGATTAGACCAAGAAGAAACATTACTGGTACTTTACCCAGATGCCCCTGAAGAACAGTATAAGGAAATGGCTTTTGTCAAAGAAACCTCAGAGCTCATTGAAATTTGGGAGGGTTATAAATTTACAAAACAGGAAGCCTTTGATATTTCAGGTATAAAAAATATTCAATGGACTAGTAATTTTGAGCCAATACTTAAAAACATCGTTTACAGTGCAGAACAGATCTTTTTAATCGATAATGAACATATTCGAAATGCCTCAAAAGTTGAAACCCAAAATGACCGATTAAACTTAGAAATTAAGGAAAAATATCCCTTACATAAGATCGAAAGGCTAGCTCCTTTATTGAATGTTATCCGAATGCAAAAGGAAAGCATAGAAATAGAAGCCTTACAAAAAGCCATTGATATTACGGAGAAAGCCTTTAGAAGAATATTAAAATTCACGAAACCTGGTGTATTTGAGTATGAAGTTGAAGCGGAATTCATTCATGAGTTTATCAAAAATCGAAGTAATGGCTTTGCCTATACTCCTATTATAGCTTCTGGCTCCAATGCTTGTGTTTTACATTATATTGAAAACACGTTAGCATGTAAAGATGGAGACATGTTATTACTGGATGTTGGAGCTTGTTATGCCAATTATAATGCTGACATGACTAGAACTATCCCTGTAAATGGTCGATTTACACAAAGACAAAAGCAAGTGTATGAGGCGGTGCATGACGTATTAAATTTTGCTACCCAACATATGACTTCGGGAACCTATTGGGTTGATTATCAAAAGGAAGTAGAAAAATACATGGAAAGTAAACTGATTGATTTAGGTTTATTTACGCGTAAGGAGGTTGAAAACCAGGATAAAAACCAACCATTATTTAAAAAATATTTCATGCATGGAGTGGCTCATCATTTAGGGATCGATGTACATGATGTTTGGGATAAATATAAACCATTTGCTCCTGGCATGGTTTTAACTTGTGAACCAGGAATTTATATTCGAGAAGAAGGATTAGGAATTAGATTAGAAAATAATTTACTGATCACCGACAACGGAGCTGTCAATTTGATGAATCATATTCCGATTCATTGGGAAGAAATTGAAACCATCATGAATTCATAAAAAGATTCATTTTATAATTAAATACACAAATTATATTAACCCATATTAATGAAAAACCTTCGAAATTTTTGCATCATCGCACACATTGATCATGGTAAAAGTACTTTGGCAGACCGGTTAATTGAATTTACCAATACGGTTCAAAAAAGGGATATGATGCATCAATTATTGGATGACATGGATTTAGAAAGAGAAAGAGGTATTACCATCAAGTCTCATGCGATTCAAATGCAATATCCGAAAGACGGTGAAATTTATACGTTAAATTTAATTGACACACCCGGTCATGTAGATTTTTCCTATGAAGTTTCAAGATCCATAGCTGCATGCGAAGGGGCTTTGTTAATTGTGGATGCATCACAAGGAATTGAGGCACAAACTATTTCCAACTTATACCTAGCCATTAACCACGATTTAGAAATTATACCCGTATTAAATAAAATTGATCTTCCTGGAGCGATGCCAGATGATGTTTCAGACCAAATTATTGATTTAATAGGTTGTAAAAAAGAAGATATTATTCACGCGTCTGGAAAGGAAGGAATCGGAATACAAAATATTTTAGATGCTGTCATTGCTAGAATTCCATCGCCAAAAGGTGATCCAAAAGCGCCATTACAAGCCCTTATTTTTGATTCTACATTTAATTCCTATAGAGGTATTGAAGTTATATTTAGAGTGTATAATGGAGAAATTAGGAAAGGGGATCGAGTTAAATTCCTGAATACAGGAAAGGAATATTTTGCGGATGAGATTGGCACCTTAGGATTAGAGCAAGAACCTAAATCAATCATTAAGACCGGAGATGTGGGATACCTAATCTCGGGTATTAAAGAAGCAAAGGAAGTAAAAGTGGGTGATACCATAACCCAAGTATCGAATCCATGTAAAATAGCGATTCAAGGATTTGAAGAAGTTAAACCGATGGTATTTGCTGGAATTTATCCAGTTGAAACCTCAGAATTCGAGGATTTAAGGGATGCGATGGAAAAGCTCCAGTTAAATGATGCTTCCTTAGTGTGGGAACCAGAGACTTCGATGGCATTAGGTTTTGGTTTTCGATGCGGATTTTTGGGTATGTTACATATGGAAATTGTACAGGAGAGACTTGAGAGGGAGTTTGACATGACCGTTATTACAACGGTTCCCTCGGTTAAATTTAAAGTTTTAACTACAACAGGTGAAACAGAGTGGGTTTCTGCGCCAAGCGAATTACCGGAGCCCAACCTGATCAACATTATTGAAGAACCCTATATCAAAGCGCAAATTATTACTAAATCTGAATACACAGGAATCATCATGAGTTTGTGTATGGATAAGCGTGGCATATTAAAAAATCAAATTTATTTGACGACTGACCGAGTGGAATTAACCTTTGACATGCCATTATCTGAAGTTGTTTTTGACTTTTTTGATCGTTTAAAAACTATTTCTAGGGGGTATGCATCTTTAGACTATGAGTACAAAGGTTACGAACCGGGTGAAATGGTTAAATTAGATATTATGTTGAATGGGGAAAAAGTGGATGCTTTATCCGCCATTGTTCACAGAGACAAAGCCTATGATTGGGGGAAAAGGTTATGTGAGAAATTAAGAGAACTATTGCCCCGCCAGCAATTTGAGATAGCTATTCAAGCGGCTATAGGCCAAAAGATAATTGCCAGAGAAACAGTCAAGGCATTAAGAAAAGATGTATTAGCCAAATGTTATGGAGGTGATATTTCTAGAAAACGCAAATTACTCGAGAAACAGAAGAAAGGTAAAAAGAGAATGAGGCAGGTAGGAAATGTAGAAATTCCGCAGGAAGCCTTTATGGCTGTTTTGAAATTAGATTAAGACAAATAATTTTTTTATAAATAATTTTAAAAGAAGCGTTTAAAGCGTAATTTTAAGATTCAAAATAAATAAGATGGCTCAAGTTATAAGAATGCCCAAGATGAGTGACACGATGTTAGAGGGTGTCATTGCTA